>JBMOJG010000240.1:0-5577 GCA_049316925.1 Alsobacter sp.
TTCACGGGGTCGTCGGAGGTGTCGGAGGCGATCTACCGGCTTGCGCAGGCAGCGCGTGAGCGCAAGACGACCTCCGAGGAGATCCGCCTGTCACCACCGCTCGGCGCTGCCGATGGCGTGGCCTGGTATCGGGTGAAGGTGCGGCCGCTCGAGGGGCCCGGTGTCGGCCGGGCGGTGCTGTGGAGCGTCGCCGACGTGACGCGCGACCGCGAGCGCCAGGAGAACGTCTTCCAGGAGCTGCAGCACGCCATCGACTATCTCGACCATGCGCCGGCCGGCTTCATGTCGGTCGATGCGGCCGGCGAGGTCGTCTACATGAACGCCACGCTGGCGGGCTGGCTCGACTATGACCTCGCCCAGTTCGGCTCGGGCGGGCTGACGTTGCCCGATCTCGTGCCGGGCGACGGCGCGGCCCTGCTGTCCGGCGTGATCGGCGGCGCCGGCGAGGTGCGGACCGAGATCCACGACCTCGACCTGCGCAAGCGCGGCGGCCAGAGCCTGCCGGTGCGGCTCTTCCACCGCGTCGCCTTCGCGTATGACGGCGCGCCGGGACCCTCGCGGACGCTGGTGCTCAACCGTTCGGCCGGCGAGGACGTGGCGGAGGGCCAGCGCGCCGCGGAAGTCCGGTTCGCGCGCTTCTTCAACAATACGCCGCTGGCGATCGCGACGATCGACCGGCACGGGCGCATCGCCCGCACCAACGGGCCGTTCGCGCGGCTGTTTGGCGCAACCTTCCGCGGCCACGAGGCCAGCGAGCCGCGCTCGATCCTGGCGGTGGTGGGCGAGCGCGAGCGCGAGCCGCTGACGGCCGCCGTTGCCGCCGCCGCGGCCGGCCGCAACGACATCGCGCCGCTCGACCTCGGGCTGTCGGGGGAGGGCAACCGCTCGGCCCGGTTCTTCGTCTCGGGCGTCGAGACCGAGGCCGAGGACGGCGAGGTCGCGACCGTCTACGCGCTCGAGACCACCGAGCAGCGGGCGCTGGAGGCGCAGTTCGCCCAGGCGCAGAAGATGCAGGCCGTGGGCGAGCTGGCCGGCGGCGTGGCGCATGACTTCAACAATGTGCTGCAGGGCATCCTCGGCTATGCCGACCTGCTGCTGGTGAACCACCGGCCGACGGATCCGTCGTTCCAGGACATCATGCAGATCAAGCAGAACGCCAACCGGGCCGCCGGGCTCGTGCGGCAGCTGCTGGCGTTCTCGCGGCGGCAGACCCTGCGGCCGCAGGTGATGCATTTCGGCGAGGTGCTGTCGGAGCTCGGCATGCTGCTGAAGCGGCTGCTCGGCGAGCGCGTCGAGCTCGACGTGCGGCACGGGCGCGACCTGTGGTCGGTGCGCGCCGACCTCACCCAGTTCGAGCAGGTCGTCGTCAACCTGGCGGTGAATGCGCGCGACGCCATGCCGGACGGTGGCAAGCTGGCGATCCGCACGCGCAACGTACCGGCCGGCGAGGTCCAGCCTGCCGGCGAACGCGAGATGCCGGTGGCGGACTATGTGCTCATCGAGATCGAGGACACCGGGACCGGCATTCCGCAGGAGATCATCGACAAGATCTTCCAGCCCTTCTTCACCACCAAGGAGGTCGGCAAGGGTACCGGGCTCGGACTGTCGATGGTGTATGGCTTCGTCAAGCAGTCGGGCGGGTTCATTTTCTGCGACAGCGCGGTGGGGCGCGGCACCGTGTTCCGCATCTATCTGCCGCGCCACCTCGGCGAGGAGATCGAGGAGCCGGTGCTGGCGCCGGCCAAGCCGGACGGCAAGCCCAAGCCCGCCGCCGACCATACCGGCCACGGCACCGTGCTGCTGGTCGAGGACGAGGAGGCGGTGCGCGCCTTCGGCGCGCGCGCCCTGGCGCAGCGCGGCTACACCGTGCTGGAGGCCGCCTCCGGCGTCGAGGCGCTGGCGGTGATGGAGGAGCATGACGGCGAGGTCGACCTGATCGTCTCCGACGTGGTGATGCCGGAGATGGACGGGCCGACGCTGCTCGGCGAGCTGCGCAAGCGTGGCGCCACCGCCAAGATCATCTTCGTCTCCGGCTACGCCGAGGAGGCGTTCAGCCGCAACCTGCCGGAAGGGGAGGAGTTCGCCTTCCTGCCCAAGCCGTTCTCGCTGAAGCAGCTGATCGAGGCCGTGAAGGGCGCGCTGGGCTGAAACCAGGACAGCAGGGTCAGTTTTGTCCCGGCGCCGTCGGTGCGCCGAGGGCTTGGCACACTGCTGGCAGCGCTTTTCTCAATGAGAACAAAAAAAGAACTTGAAGGAGAGAACAAATCGTGATCAATTTCTCGTCAACCGCGTGTTGAGACTCGCTCGCCGCGCATGCCATAAGGACGCTCACTGATGTCGCAATCGTCGCTCCGACTCGTCGAAGGTCAATCCATGGACAAGACCAAGGCTCTGGATGCCGCGCTCTCGCAGATCGAGCGCGCCTTCGGCAAGGGCTCGATCATGCGCCTCGGCAAGAACGAGAAGGCGGTGGAGATCGAGACGGTGCCGACCGGCTCGCCCGGCCTTGACATCGCGCTCGGCGTCGGCGGCCTGCCGCGCGGCCGCGTGGTGGAGATCTATGGCCCCGAATCCTCCGGCAAGACCACGCTGGCCCTGCACACGGTGGCGGAGGCGCAGAAGAAGGGCGGCGTCTGCGGCTTCATCGATGCCGAGCATGCCCTCGACCCGATCTATGCCCGCAAGCTCGGCGTCAATCTGGAAGACCTGCTGATCTCCCAGCCCGACACCGGCGAGCAGGCGCTGGAGATCTGCGACACGCTGGTGCGATCGGGCGCCATTGACGTGCTGGTCATCGACTCGGTGGCGGCGCTGGTGCCGCGCGCCGAGATCGAGGGCGAGATGGGCGAGGTCCAGCCGGGCCTGCAGGCGCGGCTGATGAGCCAGGCGCTGCGCAAGCTCACCGCGTCGATCTCGCGCTCGAACTGCATGGTGATCTTCATCAACCAGATCCGCATGAAGATCGGCGTGATGTATGGCTCGCCGGAGACCACCACGGGTGGCAACGCGCTGAAGTTCTATGCGTCCGTGCGCCTCGACATCCGCCGCATCGGCGCGATCAAGGATCGCGAGGAGCAGATCGGCAACACCACGCGCGTCAAGGTGGTGAAGAACAAGGTGGCGCCGCCGTTCAAGCAGGTCGAGTTCGACATCATGTATGGCGAGGGCATTTCCAAGACCGGCGAACTCGTCGATCTCGGGGTCAAGGCTGGCATCGTCGAGAAGTCGGGCGCCTGGTTCTCCTATGACAGTCAGCGCCTCGGCCAGGGCCGTGAGAACGCCAAGAGCTTCCTGCGGCAGAACCCCGAGGTGGCGCAGAAGATCGAGGCCCAGATCCGCCAGAATGCCGGGCTGATCGCCGACAAGATCCTCGACTCGGCCGATCCGTCGGCCGAGGACCTGGACGACGGCGAGGCCTGATCCAGGTCCCTGAAGGGGCGCCCTGGCGGCACCGCGCGGTATCCCGCCAGGCCGCAAGCCGCGGCGGCCAAGGCTCGACAGCGCCTTGTGCCGCCACTACAAACGCCCGACACGGTGGTGCGGCGGCGGTGCCGCATCCGTCAGCGAGACTGGGCGTAGATGAGCGGCGTCAACGAGATCCGATCGACCTTCCTCGATTATTTCGCGAAGAACGGCCACGAGGTCGTCGCGTCGAGCCCGCTCGTGCCGCGCAACGACCCGACGCTGATGTTCACCAATGCGGGGATGGTGCAGTTCAAGAACGTCTTCACCGGCGTCGAGAAGCGCTCCTATTCCAGGGCTGTCACGTCGCAGAAATGCGTCCGCGCCGGTGGCAAGCATAACGACCTCGATAATGTCGGGTACACCGCTCGCCACCACACCTTCTTCGAGATGCTGGGGAATTTTTCCTTCGGCGACTATTTCAAGGACCGGGCGATCGAGCTCGCCTGGACGCTGATCACCAAGGAATACGGCCTGCCGGTCGACCGGCTGATGGTCACCGTCTATCACGAGGACGACGAGGCGTTCGACCTTTGGAAGAAGATCGCCGGCCTGCCCGACAGCAAGATCGTGCGAATCCCGACGTCGGACAATTTCTGGGCGATGGGCGACACAGGGCCGTGCGGGCCCTGCTCGGAAATCTTCTACGACCACGGTGACCACATTCCCGGCGGACCGCCCGGATCGCCCGGCGAGGATGGCGACCGGTTCATCGAGATCTGGAACCTGGTCTTCATGCAGTTCGAGCAGGTCGGCCCGGGCGAGCGGCTGCTGCTGCCGCGCCCGTCGATCGATACCGGCATGGGGCTGGAGCGCATCTCGGCGGTGCTGCAGGGCACCCACGACAATTACGAGACCGACCTGATGCGGGCGCTGATCCGCGCCGTCGTCGATCTCACCGATGTCGACGCCGCCGGGCCGCAGAAGGCCAGCCCGCGGGTCATCGCCGACCATCTGCGGGCCTCGGCCTTCCTCGTGGCCGACGGCGTGCTGCCGTCGAACGAGGGCCGCGGCTATGTGCTGCGCCGGATCATGCGGCGCGCCATGCGGCATGCCGAATTGATCGGCTCGCGCGAACCGTTGATGTGGCGGCTGGTGCCGGCGCTGGTGCGCGAGATGGGCCACGCCTATCCGGAGCTGGGCCGCGCCGAGGCGCTGATCACCGAGACGCTGCGGCTCGAGGAGACCCGCTTCCGCAAGACGCTGGAGCGCGGGCTGGCGATCCTCGACGACGCGACGCAGGACCTCGGCGCCGGGCAGAGCCTGAAGGGTGAGGTGGCATTCACGCTTTACGACACCTACGGGTTCCCGCTCGATCTCACCCAGGACGCGCTGCGCGCCCGCGGCATCGGCGTCGACACAGAGGCGTTCACGGCAGCGATGCAGCGCCAGAAGGCGATGGCGCGCGCCGCCTGGTCGGGCTCCGGCGAAGCCGCGACCGAGACGGTATGGTACGGGCTGCGCGAGGCGGTCGGCGGCACCGAATTCCTTGGCTACGACACCGAGACCGCCGAGGGCGTCGTCACCGCGCTGGTGCGCGGCGGGCAGCCCGTTGCGGCGCTGGAGGCCGGCGAGGACGGGCTCGTGGTGCTGAACCAGACGCCGTTCTATGCCGAATCGGGCGGCCAGGTCGGTGATCGTGGCCGCATGACCGGGGCCGACGCGGTGGCAAGCGTCACCGACACGCAGAAGAAGCTCGGCGACGTGTTCGCCCATGCGGTGACGGTCGAGAGCGGCCGGCTGGTGGTGGGAGCGGCGCTGGAGCTCTCGGTCGACCACGGCCGGCGCAGCGCGGTGCGGGCCAATCACTCGGCCACCCATCTGCTGCACGAGGCGCTGCGCCAGGTGCTGGGCGACCATGTGGCTCAGAAGGGCTCGATGGTCTCGCCCGATCGGCTGCGCTTCGATTTCTCGCACCCCAAGCCGATCGCCGACGAGGACCTCGCCCGGGTCGAGGCGATCGTCAACGGCGTGGTGCGCCAGAACACGCCGGTGACGACCCGGCTGATGGGTGTCGATGACGCCATCGAATCCGGGGCTCGGGCCCTGTTCGGCGAGAAATACGGCGACGAGGTGCGGGTGGTGTCGATGGGGACCCTGGCCGACAGCGCGCGG
>JBMOJG010000241.1:0-5545 GCA_049316925.1 Alsobacter sp.
CGCAATGCCCTGCTGGCCGAGATGACCGACGAGGTCGCCACCCTCGTGCTGCGCAACAACTATCTGCAGACGCTGGCCATCTCGTTGTCGCAGCAGCGCGGCCGCGAGGATTTCGGCTTCAGCCGGCGGCTGATGCAGGCGCTGGAGGCGGCCGGCCGCCTCGACCGCACGGTCGAGCAGCTTCCCGACGAGACAGCCCTGACCGAGCGCGAGCGCACCGGCGAAGCGCTCACCCGCCCCGAGCTGGCCGTCCTGCTCGCCTACGCCAAGCTCGCACTGCATGACGCACTGCTCGACAGCCGCGTGCCAGACGATCCCTATCTGTCGCGCGAGTTGGTCCGGTATTTTCCGGCCGCGCTCGTCGAGCGCTTCCCCGATGCGGTCGAGGGACACCGGTTGCGCCGCGAGATCGTGGCGACCCAGCTCGCCAACGCCATCGTCAACCGCGCCGGTGCGACTGTTCTCGTCCGCCTCGCCGACCAGACCGCCGCCGACGCCCCGACGATCGCCGCCGCCTATGCGGCGGTCCGCGACAGCTACGACCTGATGGCGCTCAACCAGGCCGTCGACCGGCTCGACGGCATCGTCGACGGCCCCGTCCAGCTGCGCCTCTACGGGCTGGTGCAGGACCTGCTGCTGTCGCGTCTCGTCTGGTTCGTCCGCCACGTCGACTGGACGCGCGAATCGCTGGACGACGTCGTCGGCCGCTATCGGACCGGCATCGCAGCGGTGATCTCCGGCCTCGACGCGGCCTTGCCGCAGCCCGCCAAGGAGGCTGCCGGCCGCCGCGCCGCGGCGATGATGGCCGACGGTGTGCCGGAAGTGCTGGCGGTGCGCCTGGCGACGCTGCCGGCCTTGACTGCCGCACCCGACATCGTCCTGGTGGCGGGGCGCACGGGCCGCCCGGTCGCCGACATCGCGGCGACCCATTTCGCCGTCGCAAGCCGGTTCCGCCTCGGCGACATGGTCGCCGCCGCCCGCGACATCGTCGCCACCGACCACTACGAGCGGCTGGCCCTGGACCGCGCCCTGGGATCGATCGAGCAGGCCCACCGCACGCTCACCACCGAGATCGCGGCGCTCGATGCGGGCTGCGGGCCGGATGCGGTCGAGGCCTGGCACACCCGCCGTGGCGCGTCGGTGGATCGCATCCTGAAGAGCGTCGAGGCGATCGCCGGCTCAGGCCTCACGCTGGCCAAGCTGACGGTCGCCGCTGCCCTGCTCGGCGATCTCGGCCAGGCTTGACCGGGCCTCTCTTGTCGGAAGGACGCGCAGTCGCTGTCAGCGCGGCGGCGTCAGGCCGACGGCGACCAGCGCATCCGCCTGGCGCTGGCGGACCGTCTCAAGCGAAAAATCCGCGACGGCGGCATCGAACAGCCGGTGGAAGTTCAGCTCGGCCCGAAGGTGCAGGAACACGCCGCCGAGCCCGATGGCCGCCCGGTCCATGAACACGAACTCCTGCGGAACCGTCACCGGCCCCTTTTCCTTCAGCGCCTTGTGCACCGTGAAGGCTTCGCGCCGGCCATATTCGGAGGGCTTCACCTTGTCGGCGATGGTACGCACCCGATCGTCGAGGAGAGGTCCATAGATGAACCGCGCCCAGATGTTGAGGATGTCGATCAGGTCCTTGGTCAGCCCACGGAAGCCCCAGACCTCGTAGGCGTGGACGATCCGCGCCGGGTCATTGTCGAGCAGGCCGCGATAGAGGTCGACCACGCCGCCGACGAAGGACGGCGGGAAGATGCGGATGCAGCCATAATCCAGCAGGTTGATGCCCTGCGGCGCGCCGTCGCCATCGGTGAAGACGGTGTAGTTGCCGAGGTGCGGATCCCCATGGATGACGCCGAACCGGCTGAAGGGCGACCACCAGGCCGTGAACATCGCCGTGGCGAGCCGGTTGCGCTCCTCCAGGCTATGCTCCTTGTAGGCCGTGATCTTGTCGCCCTGCAGCCAGTCCATGGTGAGCAGCCGCGCGGTCGACAGCGACGGCCGCACCGTCGGCACCCGCACCAGCGGCTCGCCCGCCAGCATGGCCGTGTAGAGCGCCGCATGCTTGGCCTCGCGCCGATAGTCGAGCTCCTCACGGACGCGGGCGCCGATCTCCTTCGCCATCTCGCGCGTGTCGATCGCCGGGTCCATGCGCCGGTGCACGGCAAACAGCACCGCCAGCTGCTTGAGGTCGGCCTCCACGGCCGACTGCATGTCCGGATACTGCAGCTTGCAGGCCAGTGGGGCTCCAGCCAGATCCGTCGCGCGATGCACCTGCCCCAGCGACGCGGCGGCGGCCGAGCGCAGCTCGAACGATCCGAACTTCTTGGCCCAGTCGGTGCCGAGTTCGGCCTGCATCCGACGCTTGACGAAGGCCGGCCCCATCGGCGGCGCATCACTCTGCAGCTTGGCGAGCTCCTCCGCATATTCGGGCGGGAGGGCGTCGGGGATGGTCGCCATCAGCTGGGCGACCTTCATGATAGGCCCCTTCAGGCCGCCCAGGGCCTGGGCCAGCGCCGCCGCATTGGAGCGCCCCGGGTCCTCGGACCCGAACAGGCGGCCCCCAGCCATGCGGGCGGCAACACCGCCGATATTGGCCCCGACCCGCGCATAGCGCGAGACTCGGGCGGACATGCGGTTTCGTTCAACATCGCGGTCGGTCATGGACCAGATATGGGGCTCGGCGCCCGAATGTCGATGGACCCTAGGGGTGCGGCCACTGATCGCGGATCCAGCGCGCCAGGCCATCCTCGCTGACCGCTCCGGCTGCAACCTCGATCATGATCGCCGTTGCCATCAGGGGTGGCGGCTGGAACAGAATGCCGTTCAGGCGCAGAAAGAGCATCATGGCCAGGAACGCGATGCGCTTGTTGCCGTCCACGAAGGGGTGGTTCTTCGCCAGCCCAAACGCATAGGCCGCAGCAAGGGCCGGCAGATCCGTTTCGCCATAGTTCCATTTGTTGACAGGCCGCACCAGCGCCGAGTCCAGCAGCCCGGGCTCTCGGAGCCCGGACGGGCCGCCGAAGAGCGCAAGCTGCTCGGCGTGAATGTCGACGATCAGGCGGCTGTCGAGCCAGAGCGGCTCGGTCACTTTGCAAGTTCGCGCAGGGTGTCCCGGTACTCATGCATGAGCTGCCGGGCGACCTTCATAGCTTCGGCGTGCCCTGTGTCGAAGGGCGTGAGCGACAGGCCACGCTCCGGAAGGCGCGTCGCTTCGAGACGGTCCCCCTCCTTCAGGCCGAGCTGACTGATCAGTTCCTTCGGCAGGATCACGCCGAGCGAGTTGCCGACGCGGCTGACCTTGAGCGTGAACTCGTCGGAACCTTTGGCTTTGGTCATGGCGACGCCTTTCGTATTACAATTTGTATAACATCGAAAAACGCGTCAACCAATGGCCCCTACTCCATCGTCTCCAGCTCGGTGATCATCCGGTCGATCAATGACAGGCCGATCTGCCAGAACGCCGGGTCGCTGGCATCGAGCCCGAACGGCGCAAGCAGCTCGGCATGGTGTCGCGTTCCGCCGGCGGCCAGCATGGCGAGATAGCGCTCGGCAAACCCGTCATGGGACTTTTCGTAGACGCCGTAGAGCGAGTTCACGAGGCAGTCGCCGAACGCATAGGCGTAGACGTAGAACGGCGAGTGCACGAAATGCGGGATATAGGCCCAGTATGCCTCATAGCCCGGCCCGAGGCGGATCGCCGGCCCCAGGCTCTCGGCCTGCACCTTCAGCCAGATTTCGCCGAGTTGCTCGGATGTCAGCTCGCCCTGCACCCGCACGGTGTGGACCTCGCGCTCGAACGTGTAGAACGCGATCTGCCGCACCACCGTGTTGATCATGTCCTCGACCTTGGCGGCGAGCATCGCCCGCCGCGCGGCCGGCTCGGTGGTTTTGTCGAGCAGCGCGCGGAAGGTCAGCATCTCGCCGAACACCGAGGCGGTTTCGGCCAGGGTCAGTGGCGTCGGCGCCATCAGCGCGCCGTTGGGCGCCGCCAGCACCTGGTGGACGCCATGGCCCAGCTCATGCGCCAGCGTCATCACGTCGCGCGGGCGGCCCTGATAGTTCAGCAGCACGTAAGGATGGGCCGACGGAACCGTCGGGTGCGCGAAGGCGCCTGGTGCCTTGCCGGGCCGCACCGGCGCGTCGATCCAGCGACCGCGGAAGAAGCGGTCCGCAATCTCGGCCATCGTCGGCGAGAACCCCCGATAGGCCGACAGCACCGTGTCCCGCGCCTCGGTCCAGCCGATGACGCGCTGCTCGACCTTGGGCAGCGGCGCATTGCGGTCCCAGTGGTTCAGCGCCTCGACGCCGAACCAGCGGGCTTTCAGCTTGTAGTAGCGGTGCGACAGCCGCGGATAGGCCTGGCGCACGGCACTGACCAGCGCATCCACGACCTCCCGTTCGACCCTGTTCGACAGGTGGCGTGAATCCGCCACGTCCTCGAACCCCCGCCAGCGGTCGACGATCTCCTTGTCCTTGGCCAGCGTGTTGGTGATGAGGGTGAAAACCCTCAGCTGGCCGGACAGCGTCTTGCCCAGCGCCTCGGCCGCGGCGCGGCGGACGGCCCCGTCGGCGTCCTGCAGCCGGTTCAGCGTCGGCTCCAGCGCCAGCTTCTCGCCGTCGACGTCGAACTTCAGTGCCGAGATGGTCTCGTCGAACAGCCGGTTCCAGGCGGCCCGCCCGGTCACCGACTTTTCGTGGAACAGCTGCTCGATCCGGTCATCGAGCTGGTAGGGCTTCTCCTTGCGGATGTCCTCCAGCCAGGGCCGGAAATGCGAGAGCGGCACCTCGGCAGCCAGCGCGTCGAGAACGCTGTCGTCGATCCGGTTGAGCTCGAGCTGGAAGAAGAGCAGGTCCGAGGAGGCCGCCGTCAGCCGCTCCTGCGTGTCGCCGTAGAATTTCGCCCGCTTCGGATCCGTGGTGTCGCCCGCATAGACCAGCCCCGCATAGGAGATCACCCGGCCCAGCCGGTCCTCCAGCGCCTCGTAGCGGCGGACGGCCTCGTTCAGGGCCAGCCCCGCCGAATCACCCGTCACGACCCGCTCCAGCTTGCCCCGATAGGCATCGGCGAACGCCTTGCACTCGGCCTCTGCGGCCGCCAGGTCGGTGGCGAATTGCGGTGAATCCATCGACGGATACAGGTCCGTGAGGTCCCATTCCGGGAGGGCGCCGAGCCCCGCAGCGGTGTCTCGGCCTGGGGCACCGGGTGCCCGGGTGGATGTCTTGAACATGAGGAACCGCCAATCATCGCAACGTGTGTGATCTAGCACATACCGGGGCTGGACGGCGGCGTTCAATGCCGCCGTCGTCGCAGAGCATCCCGATCCCGGGTCCGCGCAATCTGCGCGTTAAAGACCCGTTTACCGCAACCGGCGAGGATCGACCCGAAACGACACATCCCTGCCGTGAAGGATCACGCATGACCACCACCGTCCTCGTCGTCGACGACGATCCGATCCAGCGCCGCCTGCTCGAGAGCATGATCAACCGCCTCGGCTACCAGGCGATGACAGCCGAGCGTGGCGAGCAGGCCCTGTCGATGCTGACGGGCCCGGAC
>JBMOJG010000242.1:0-5543 GCA_049316925.1 Alsobacter sp.
GGGCGCCGGCCTCGCGCGCCTGCTGCTTGGCGAGCACGTTGGGCAGCAGGCCGACGGTCTTGATGTCGGGACGGCCCCAGCGGTTCTCCGGCACGGTGATGACGGCGACGCCGGCCTGAGCCATCCGCTCCATGGCGGCGAAGTCCATCGACTTGGCGGTCACCACCAGGGCCGGGGGCGTTTGCGGATCGGGAAACGGATGGTCCCGCCGTGCCACGCCACGGGTCACCGGCAGGTAGACGAGCCCGTTGCGGACGCGGTTGCGGGCCACGGTTTCGCGCAGGATCACGCCCAGGGCGGCGCGGCCGACCGGCGCGGGGATGCGCAGCTCGCGCAGCGAGCGATCAAGCCGGTCGAGATGGCGGGTCTCGTCGACCAGCCGGCCGCCCAGCACCTCGCAGACCTCGTAGACGCCATCGGCGAACTGGTAGCCGCGGTCCTCGATCTGGACCGTCGCGGCCCGGTGCGGCAGGTAGCGGCCGTTGACATAGGCGATGCGGCTCATGGGGCTCCCCGGGGCGGCGGTCGGCGTGCAGGCCCGTCAGACTCACGCAGCCGTCTCTTCCCAGTGATACCGGCTGGAGCGCCGGCTCGCCAGCCCGTGATGCTAAAACGCGATGGCGCGGCGGTCAGCTTTTCCTGCACCGACGCTCCGGCACCGTGGATCGTGCGGTTTCCTGCGTCCGGCAGCATGCCCCCGTTCCGGCTTCAGCCGATGCCCAGCGATTTCAGCTTGCGATGCAGCGCCGAGCGCTCCATGCCGATGAACTCGGCAGTGCGCGAGATGTTGCCGCCGAAGCGGTTGATCTGCGCCACCAGGTACTCCCGCTCGAAGATCTCGCGCGCCTCGCGCAGCGCCATCGACAGCAGTTTCTCGCCGCCGGCGCCATTGGGCGTGGACGGCACCAGCGATCCGACCTCGGAAGGCAGCAGCGCGGCGGTGATCTCGGTGGCCGGATCGCCTTCGGCGAGGATCAGCAGGCGCTCGATGTTGTTGCGCAGCTGGCGGATGTTGCCGGGCCAGTCATGGCTCTGCAGCACGGCCATCGCGTCCTCGGCGAGCGGGCGCTTCGGCAGGCCGGTGGAGGCCGAGATCTGGTCCATGAAATGGGCGATCAGCTCGGGAATGTCCTCGCGCCGCTCGGCCAGGCTCGGCACGCGGATCGGAACGACGCTGAGGCGATGCAGCAGGTCCTCGCGGAACCGGCCGGCGGCAATCTCGGCGCCCAGGTCGCGCGCCGTGGACGACACGACCCGGACGTCGACATGCACCCGCATGGTGCCGCCGACGCGCTGGAAGTTCTGGTCGACGAGGACGCGCAGGATCTTGCCCTGTGTCTCGCGCGGCATGTCGGCGACCTCGTCGAGATAGAGCGTGCCGCCATGCGCCTCCTCGAGCGCGCCGACCTTGCGACCGCGGTTGTCGGCGCCCTCGACGCCGAACAGCTCGCTCTCCATGGTGTCAGGCGTGATGGTGGCGGCATTGATGGCGACGAAGGGGCCGCCGGAGCGAGCCGACAGGCCATGGATGGTGCGGGCCACCAGCTCCTTGCCGGCGCCCGGCGCGCCCGAGATCATGATCCGCGCATTGGTGGCAGCGACCCGCTCGAGGGTCTGGCGCAGCTGGTTGACGGTCTGCGACGAGCCGACGATGCGGCTGGCCTGCTGCGCCTTGACGCGCAGCTCCTTGACCTCGCGCTTCAGGCGCGAGGCCTCGAGTGCGCGCTCGGCGACCAGTACCAGGCGGTCGGCCTTGAACGGCTTCTCGATGAAGTCATAGGCGCCGCGCTTGATCGCCGAGACGGCGGTTTCGACATTGCCGTGGCCCGAGATCATCACCACCGGCAGGTCGGGGTGCTGTTGCTTGACGAGGTCGAGGATCTGCAGCCCGTCGAGCCGGCTGCCCTGGATCCAGATGTCGAGGAAGACCAGCTGTGGCCGGCGCGATTCGATCGCCGCCAGTGCCTCGTCGGAGTTTGCTGCCGTGCGGCAGCGGTGGCCCTCGTCGTCGAGGATGCCTGCGACGAGATCGCGGATGTCGGCCTCGTCGTCGACGATCAGGATGTCGGCACTCATGCGCCTTGGCCCTTGCTCGGGGTGGAATGCGGCCGGTTGGCCGTGGTGCTCGTCATGCTGTATCCCCTGCCGCGCGCCGCTCGCGGGGCTCCGCGATATCATCCCCCTGCCCGGCCGGGACGCCGGCGACAGGGAACCAGAGCTTGACCATGGCGCCTGGAGCACCGTCGGGCCGGTCGAGCAGCTCGATGCCGCCGCCGTGCTCCTCCATGATCTTGCCGACGATGGCGAGACCCAGTCCGGTGCCGCCCTCACGGGTGGTCATGTAGGGTTCGAGCAGCCTTGCGCGGTTCTCGCGCGGCCAGCCCTTGCCGTTATCGGCCACCGTGATGGTGGCGATGCCGGCGGTCTCCGTCACCGTCACGTCGATGCGCGGCGGTGGACGGTCGACAGGCGGCTGGCCGTCGGCCTGCACCTCGGGCGGCAGGCCGGCGATCGCCTCGGTGGCGTTCTTGACGATGTTGGTCACCGCCTGGGAAACGAGGCGGCGATCGAAGCGCGCCTTCAGCCCGCCGTCCGGCGTCGTCTCCTCGAAGGTGATGTCGGGACTGCCGACGCGCATCAGGAACAGCACCTGGCGGACGACCTCGGCCAGGTCCTCGGTCTGCGGCCGCGGCTTGGGCATGCGGGCGAATGACGAGAACTCGTCGACCATGCGCTTGATGTCGTCGACCTGGCGCACGATCGTGTCGGTGCACTGGTCGAAGACCTCACGGTCGGTGGTGATGACCTTGCCGTATTTGCGGCGGATGCGTTCGGCCGAGAGCTGGATTGGCGTCAGCGGGTTCTTGATCTCGTGGGCGATGCGGCGGGCCACGTCGGCCCAGGCGGCCGTGCGCTGCGCCGAGACGAGATCGGTGATGTCGTCGAGGGTGACGATGGTGCCCTTCTCCTCCTCGGCCGCCTGCTCGCTGGTGATGCGCACCGTCAGCGTGCGCTCCTGGCCGCCGCGGGTGACGGTGACATGGCCCTGCACGGGACGGATCCTTTCGCCGGAGGCCTCGGCGACCATGGGGGCGAGTTCGGGCAGCGCCTCCTCGATCGGCCGCCCGAGCCAGCGATCGCGCGAGCCCTGCAGCAGGCGCTCCGCCGACGGGTTGACGACGGTAATGCGGCCGCGCGCGTCGAGGCTGATGACGCCGGCGGAGACACCCGACAGCACCGCCTCGGTGAACCGGCGCCGACGATCGATCAGGTCGCGCGCCTGGGTCAGCCGGTCGTGCTGCAAGCGCAGTTCGGACGTCATCTTGTTGAAGGTCTCCGCCAAGTGGCCGAGATCACCCTCCGACTTGCGCGCCGGCACCTGCACGTAAAAGTTCCCGGACGCGACCTGGTCGGTGGCGTGGATCATCCGCCGGATCGGTGCGACGAAGCGGTTTGCGAAGGCGAGGCCCAGCCAGACCGCCGACAGCAGCAGGATCAGCGAGATCAGGAGATACATGCTGGCGAATGCGACCTGGATGTCGATCTTGCGCTGCGACAGGGCCTCGTAATAGGCCGCGGCCTGTTCGGCCTGCTGGGGGAACTCCAGCGCCTTCGGGTCGACGGCGCGGGCGACGAACAGATAGGCGTCGTCGAACCCCTGCACCTTGAGAACCGCGCGGAAGATGTTGCCGCTGGCCGGGATCAGGCACCAGGCTTCGCCGTCATTGGCCGCCACCATGTCGTCGCGGCTGGGCAGCGGCAGGCCGTCGATCGGCTTGGCCTCGACACGCTCGACAACCGTCAGGTCGGCCTTGAGCAGCATCGCGACCGGAAAGCCGAGGAACACGGCGCGCGAGCGCATGAAATCACGGAAGAACTCGCGGTTCTGATCGATCGTGCCACGGGCGCGGCCGAGATCGGCCGCCATCAGGTTCACCTCGCGACCGATGGTGCGGCACTGCAGCTCGCGATAGGCATTTGCGACGTCGACCGATGTCGCCAGCAGTGTGCGGATGTAGCGGCTGAACTGGAGGTCGAGCCCCCGCTCCAGCGTGATCCAGCCGACCACCGCGACCAGGATCGCCGGCGCGGCAGCCACCAGGGCGAACAGGCTGACGATGCGGGCATGCAGACCCGATGCGGCCAGGCCTGCACGGCGGGCGCGCAACAGCCGGATGGTCTCGCGCGCCACAAAGCCGAGCAGCGCGACAATGAGCACGGCGTTCACCAGGAACAGCCGCAGCACCACCGTATGGGTGGGCGGCACCGGGACCATGCCGGCCAGCACCAGGAACGTGGCGAGCGCCGACATCAGCGCCAGCACGACGATGATCGTGCCGACAATCCCGATCCAGCGCGATCCCTCGCGCGGCCCCTGGGCGCCCAGTTCGGCGCGGCCTGTGACGGTGGCGGACCCGGACATCAGCGGCGATCGTTCCTCGCAAGACGGGACGCGATTCCTAGTGACTATGATGCAGTGGCGCAACAGTGTTGCGCGATGAAGACAAAATAAGGGCAGGAAGGGGTTTACTGCGGGCAGCACGCTGCCGACCGCTCCGGGCCCGTGGCGATCCATGGCCCGCGAGACGGTGTACCCGCGGCCCCCCTGGCGACGCGCCAGCGGTGCGGCTCAGCGGCTGGTGCGGATGACCTGGATGTCGAGGTCGCGGATCTTCTTGCGCAGGGTGTTGCGGTTCAGACCGAGCAACTCGGCGGCCTTGATCTGGTTGCCGCGGGTGGCTGCCAGCGCGGCGCCGATCAGCGGTTCCTCGACATCCCGCAGGATGCGGTGATAGAGCCCGGGCGGCGGCAGGTCGCCCTTGAACTGGCCGAAATAGCGTGTCAGGTGACGCTCCACCGAGCCGCTGAGGGTGTCGGCTCCCGCAGCCGGCTCCGCACGATCGCTGCTGCCGCCGGCCAGCGACGGTTCGGCCAGCTCGGCCTCGATCAGGGCCTCGCCGATGGTCTCCTGGGGGTACAGCGCGGCGAGCCGTCGCACCAGGTTTTCAAGTTCGCGGACATTTCCGGGCCAGCGGTACCGGCGCATGCGCTCCAGTGCGGCGGCATCGAGCTGCTTGCGGGGAAGACCCTCCTTCTCCACGAGCGTGAAGAAGTGGCGCGCCAGGTCGCCGATGTCCTCGAGGCGCTCGCGCAGCGGCGGCAGGCGCAGCGGCACCACATTGAGGCGAAAGAACAGGTCCTCGCGGAACAGACCCTGCTGGATCGAGATCCGCAGATCCTTGTTGGTGGCGGCGACGATGCGGACATTGGTCTTGATGGCCGTGCGACCGCCGACGGTGGTGTACTCGCCCTGCTGAAGCACGCGCAGCAGGCGGGTCTGCGCCTCCATCGGCATGTCGCCGATCTCGTCGAGGAACAGCGTCCCGCCCTCGGCCTGCTCGAAGCGACCGGAAGCCCGCTGCAGGGCGCCGGTGAAGGCGCCCTTCTCGTGGCCGAACAGTTCGCTCTCGATCAGGTCGCGCGGAATGGCCGCCATGTTGACGGCGACGAACGGACCGCGTCGGCGCTTGCCGTAGTCGTGC
>JBMOJG010000243.1:0-5519 GCA_049316925.1 Alsobacter sp.
CCTCGGCGGCGTCGACCGTGCCGAACAGCCGGTGCGGCGCCTGCGCCTCCTCGTCGACGGTCGGCCGCGCGGAGATCACCCGTAGGTCACGGTAGACCTGCATCGAGTCGGCATTGACGACGGTGCCGCCGCAGGCCTGCGCCAGCGCGATCGCCAGGGCGGACTTGCCGCTGGCCGTCGGGCCTGCAATGAGGATGGCGTCGTACTGACGGGCCAGATCGTGCCTGCTCAAGGTCCTGCCTGTGTCCTTTGCCGTCCGTGGTCGGCCAGCGCCTGCGCGAACCGCCACATCCCGAAAGCCCCCGGATCCGCAGATTTTGGAAGCCATGACCGACCTCGTCGCGACACTCGTCTCGAACCCTGCCCGGCCAGCCTTCACCGATGCCCTCCTGGCGCGGCTGGCGCAAGTCCTGCCGCTGGCCGGCGCGCCGGTCCGCCTCGATGACGGGCAGGTCGCCGCCGACCTGCGGCTCGCGAAAGGCCCGGACGCGACTGCCGCCACGGCCGTCCTGCGGGAGGCCGTTGGGAATGCGCCGGTGGACGTCATCGTCCAGCCCGTCGCGACCCGCCGCAAGGCGCTGTTCCTCGCCGACATGGACTCGACGATGATCGGCCAGGAATGCATCGACGAGCTGGCGGATTTCGTCGGCCTGAAGGACAAGGTCTCGGCCATCACCGAGCGGGCGATGCGCGGCGAGCTGGCGTTCGAGCCGGCTTTGCGCGAGCGCGTGGCCCTGCTCGCCGGGCTCGACATCGCCGTTGTCGACCGGATCGTGGCTGAACGGCTGACCTTGACGCCGGGCGGATCAAGCCTGGTCCGGACCATGCGCGCCCGGGGCGGCTATACCGCGCTGGTATCGGGCGGGTTCACGCTGTTCACCGGCCCCGTGGCGGCGCTGATCGGCTTTCATGAGCACCGCTCGAACCTTCTGGAGGTGGAGGACGGCCGGCTGTCCGGGCGCGTGGCAAAGCCGATCCTCGGCCGCGAGGCCAAGCGCGCCGCGCTAATCGAGCTGCGCGAGCGCTTCGGGGTCCCCGCCGCGGCGACGCTCGCCGTCGGTGACGGCGCCAACGACCTGGCCATGCTCGCCGAGGCGGGACTTGGAGTCGCCTTCAAGGCCAAGCCCGCCGTCGCTGCAGCCGCTCATGCACGGCTTGACCATGCCGATCTGACGGCCCTGCTCTACGCCCAGGGCTACCGGCGCGAGGACTTTATGAGTTAGCAACCCCTCCAAACTCTATTCTCGCCGAGCGTGCCCTGCTCCCCCCGAGGGAGAAGGGCAGGTCGGCGCGAGATGGCGGCTCTCTCAGTACAGCGTCTCGGCCAGCCGCGCCGGCAGGGCTGCGTCGATCTCGGCGGCGTTCAGGCGCGAGTCCGTGATCTCGGCCATGATCGCGCCTGCCGAGGGCAGGCTGGCGCGCGGCACGCGGGTGTCCGGATCCCACAGGCGGGAGCGGATGATCGCCTTGGCGCACTGGAAAAAGACGGTCTCCACGGTGATCACGAGCACCGTCGTCGGCGCCTTGCCGTTGACCACGAACCGTGCGCAGAGCTCCGGGTCGGCGGAGATGACCGCCCGTCCATTGACGCGCAGCGTCTCGCCGACGCCCGGGATGAGGAAAATGAGCGCCACACGGGGATCGCCGAGGAGATTGCGCAGGCTGTCCAGCCGGTTGTTGCCCCGCCGGTCCGGCAGCAGCAGCGTCTGCTCGTCCTGCACCGTCACGAAGCCCGGCGCGTCGCCACGGGGCGTGCAGTCCAGCCCGCCCGGCCCCGACGTCGCCAGCACCGCGAAGGGCGCCACCTCGATCAGCGCGCGGTACCGGGACGTGATGTGCCCGGCCTCCTTCAACAGCGACGTCTCGCTCGCCGCGCCGTAAAGCGCGTTCAGGGCGGCCTCGTCGGTGACGAGATGGGCGGACAATGAGGGCATCGGCGAGGCTCACAGGCTGATCATACCAGAGGTCATTGACAATGCCTCTTCAGACCAAGTTTCAGTCGTCGCCGCGCAACGCGCAACGAAAAAGGCGGCCCACGGGCCGCCTTCTTATCATGCCAGGAGGATGCTCGGGGCAGGCGCGGACCGGTGCCCGCGCCTTCGCCCCGCCCCCTCGATCACTCGATGGCGACGGCGACGAAGCGCATGTCGCCCTGGGCGCTGGCAACGAGCAGGAGGGCGGACTTCTTGCCCTCCTTCTTCAGCGTGTCGATGCGCCGCGTCAGGGCATCGGGATTGGCCACCGGCTCCTGCTGCACCTCGACGATCACGTCGCCCGGCTGGATCCGCTTGTCGGCCGCGGCCGAATTGGCGTCCACCTTGGTGACGACGACGCCGCGCACGCCCTCCTTGATCGAAAACCGCTTGCGGGACTCGTCGCCGAGGCTCGTCAGCTCCATGCCGAGCGCCCGCTTGATCGCCGGCTTGTCCGGCTCCGGCGTGCCGCCGAGCTTGGCGATTTTTTCGCCCTCCTCGAGACGCCCGAGCTTCACGGAGCGGGTCATCTCCTTGCCCTTCCGGACAATGCCGACCTCGACCTCCTTGCCAACCGGAGTCTGGCCAACGATGCGCGGCAGGTCCTTGCTCTCCTTCACCTCGCGGCCGTCGAACCTGACGATTACGTCGCCGGCCTCGATTCCCGCCGGCTTGGCCGGCCCCTTCTCCTCGACGCCGGCCACGAGCGCACCGCGCGCCTTGCCGAGGCCGAGGCTCTCGGCGATGCTGTCATCGACGTTCTGGATGCGCACGCCCAGCCAGCCGCGGCGCGTCTCGCCGAATTGCTGCAGCTGGTCGATCACCGCCGACGCCATGTTCGACGGCACCGCAAAGCCGATGCCGATCGAGCCGCCGGACGGCGACAGGATGGCGGTGTTGATGCCGATCACCTCGCCCGCCATGTTGAACAGCGGGCCGCCGGAATTGCCCTTGTTGATGGCCGCGTCGGTTTGGATGTACTGGCCGTAGGACTGGTCCGAAATGTCGCGATTGCGGGCCGAGACGATACCGGCCGTCACCGAGCCGCCGAGCCCGAACGGGTTGCCGATCGCCATCACCCAGTCGCCGATGCGCATCTTGTCGCTGTCGCCGAACTTCACCGCCTTCAGCGGCTTGTCGGGCTTCACCCGCAGCACCGCGAGGTCGACCTTGGCGTCCTTGCCGACCACCTCGGCCTTCAGCTTGCGGCCGTCGGTGAAGATCACCGTGACGTCGTTGGCATCGCCGATGACGTGGTTGTTGGTGATGACGATGCCCGCGGAGTCGATGACGAAGCCCGATCCCAGCGAGTTCGAGCGGCGCTGCGGCCGTTGATTGCCATCTCCCCCACCCTGCCCGCCGGGGCCACCGGGGCCGCGGTTGTTGAAGAAGTCCTCGAAAAACTCCTGGAAGGGCGAGCCCTGCGGCAATTGCGGCATCGGCACGCTGCGCTGTTCCGTCACGGTGGTGGCAGCGGAGATGTTGACGACGGCGTCGGTGACCTGCTCGGCCAGGTCGGCGAAGCTTTCGGGCGCGGCGCGCGCGAATGCGGGAACGGGCGCCAGGGCGGCACCGGCCATCAGGCCGGCGGCCGCGGCAGCCAGAAGCGCGCGCCTCAGGGGGGTCGGCAGGGGCAGGGCCATGGGGTGATCCTCAGGACGTGGGCGACAATCGCGCGAGGCGGTGGGCCGATGACGGAACCAGACCCAACCGTCGCATGCAAAATAGGGCAGAATGGCGACGGCGGCGACAAGCCCCCGCCACCGTTCGATCACGGCATCGTGCCCGCGGGCGCGATCCAGCGGCGAAAGGCCCAGACCAGGACCACGCCGATGATGGCGCTGGCGAGGCCGATGATCCGCATCCGGCCCTCCCCCAGCTTCGCCAGGTCGCTCAACCGCGCCATGACGAAGCCGGGAAAGGCCGCCAGCAGCAGGCCCTCGATCACGAAGACCAGGCCCAGCGCCACCAGGAAGTCACGCATCGGCTCAGGGCTTCGCCTCGAGCCGTTGCTGGTCCTTCGCCTTCCCCGCCGGATCGTTGAAGTAGCGGAAGAACTCGCTGTCGGGCGACAGGACGAGGCGGGTGTCGGACTTCAGCGCCTGCTCGTAGGCCTGCATCGAACGGTAGAAGCCGAAGAACGACGGGTCGCGGTTGAACGCATCGGCGAGCACGCGGTTCTTCTCCGCCTCGCCGCTGCCGCGGACTTCGTCGGACTTGCGGGTAGCATCGGCCCGCAGCACCGTGACGTCGCGGTCGGCCCGCGCCCGGATGGTCTGCGACAGCTGCGAGCCGTTCGCCCGGATGTCGGCGGCCTCGCGCTGGCGCTCCGTCTGCATGCGCTGGAACACCGACTGGCTGTTCTGCTCCGGCAGGTCGGCACGGCGCAGCCGCACGTCCACCACCTCGATGCCAAGGCCCTGCGCCTGGCGGTTCACGTCGTCCCGGATCTTGTGCATCAGGGTCGAGCGTTCTGTCCGCACCACCGCCGCAAAGGTCGCCTCCGCCAGCACGGTGCGAACCGTCGAATTGACGATCGGCGTCAACCGGAGGTTGGCGCCGGTGACGTTGTTGACGCTCTGGTAGAAGCGCAGCGGATCCGTGACCCGGTAGCGGGTGAACGCATCGACCACGAGCCGCTTCTGGTCGGAGGAGATCACCTCCTGGGATGGAAGCTCGAGGTCGAGAATCCGCTTGTCGATCTCGATCACGTTCTCGATGACCGGCAGCTTGAAGTAGAGGCCGGGCTCGGTGATCGGCGCGCGCGACGCGCGGCCGAACTGGAACACCAGCGCCTGGGCGGTCTGCGGCACCACGAAGGTGGAGCTGAACAGCACCGCGGCAGCGATGACAACGGCGATGAGGAGACCCATGCGAAGCGTGCTGCTCATCGGACGGCTCCCGGACGGCGCTGCAACTCGGTCAGCGGCAGGAACGGCACGACGCCCTGGCCATTGCCGGTTTTCTGGTCGAGGATGATCTTGTCGGTGCCGCCAAGCACCCGCTCCATCGTGTCGATATACATCCGCTGCCGGGTCACGTCGGGCGCCTTGCGGTACTCGTCGAACACCTGGTTGAAGCGGCTTGCCTGGCCGTTCGCCTCGGCGATGATGCGCTCGCGATAGCCCTCGGCTTCCTGCACGATCCGCGCAGCCTCGCCGCGGGCCTCGGGAACGATCCGGCTGGCATAGGTCTCGGCCTCGTTGCGGGCGCGGTCCTGGTCCTGCCGGGCCGCCTGCACGTCGCGGAAGGCCTCGATCACCTGCGAGGGCGGATCGACCTTCTGCAACTGTACCTGACGGATCTCGACGCCCGCCCGATACTGGTTGAGCACGTCCTGCATCAACTGCCGCACCTCGGTTTCGATCGCGCCGCGGTCCGTCGTGAGGATCGCCTGGATGTTGCGTCGGCCGATGACCTCGCGCATGGCCCCTTCGGCAACCGCCTTCACGGAGGCCTCGGGCGCCTGGATGTTGAACACGAAGTCGGCGGCCTTGGCGGGGTTCACCTGCCACTGCACCGCGAAATCGATGTCGACGATGTTCT
>JBMOJG010000244.1:0-5512 GCA_049316925.1 Alsobacter sp.
TGGCCGACTACAAGGCCGTGATCGACCGGCTCGACACCTTCGACAGGGCGATCGGTGACGCCCGCAGCACCGGCCGCACGCCGCCGATGATCACCCTTCAGCCCGCGACCGACGCCGGCACCGTGCGCATCCGCGGGCTGGCGCTGGGCCTGCCCACTGGTCGCACCATCGTGCGCGTTGAAGACCTGTCCCTCAGGGCCGGAGAAAGCACGCTGCTGACCGGCCCGTCCGGCTCCGGCAAGTCGACATTGCTGCGCGCCGTGTCCGGTATCTGGCCCTATGGCAACGGCGCCATCGAGGTGCCGCCGGGCCAGAGCGTGATGCTGCTGCCGCAGCGCCCCTACATTCCGATGGGTACGCTGCGCGGCGCGGTCTGCTACCCCTCCGTGTCAGGCAGCTATGACGACGGCGCCATCCGCGACGCGCTGGTGGCGGCGCGGCTGCCCGATCTCGTCGACCGGCTCGACGAGGAGGACATCTGGCCGCAGCGCCTGGCGGGCGGCGAGCAGCAGCGCCTCGCCGTGGCCCGCGCGTTGCTGGCGAAGCCCGACTGGCTGGTCCTCGACGAGGCGACGGCGGCGCTGGATGAGCCCAGCGAGGCGGCCATCTACAATGTGCTGGCCGAGCGCCTGCCCGGCAGCACCGTGGTCAGCATTGGCCACCGCTCAACGCTGCTCGCCATGCACAAGCGCCATTTGTCCATGCAACCGCAGGGCGACGTCTTCGTACCGGGCGAGACCGTCGCGGCCGGCGCCTGAGGCGCCAAGCGCCTCAGATCCCGCGGGTGAAGCGCATCTCGCCGCCGGGGCCGGCCAGGATCAGGAACCCGTCCTTGGTGTCCCACTTCTGTGCCGTACGGAACGCCACGAGAAACTGCTTCTCCAGCGCCGCCAGTTCCTTGGAGCAGGATTTCTTGGTGGCAGCGATGGGTCCCACCGCGAAGCCCTGCCCCTGCTGCGGATAGGCCCCCGCCGAATAGGTGTTGCACCCCGCAAAGCCGCGCGCCCGGAACTGTCCGTCGACCGTCAGCGAAGGCTTGTCGACCCCCACAGGCTTGCCGTTCAGGGTCTGCAGGTACCATTGCGAATCCGTCGGGAAGATCTTCTGCGCCTTGGGAATGATGTATTCCTGCGGGGTCTGCGGTCGCGACGATCCCGAGGCGTCAGGAATCTTGCTCTGTTGGGCCAGGGCCGCGACAGTCCCGGCGACAAGAACCGTTATGGCGGCCAGCGCGATACGTCTCATGGATAATGTGATCCCTGCCAGAGCCTCGCGGATCATAGTCGCCCCATCCGAGGTCTGCAATCTGCCGCGAAACTCTGGCGATCTTGTGATGATGGAGAACGCCGCCATCGGCCGTGGCCAAGCCGGCCAGCGCGGATCAGAGAGCCGGCAGGCCGGGCTCAATCGTCATTCCGCCAAGCGGTGACTGGTTGGCGGACAAAGATGATGCGCAAGCAAAAGCCTGGAGCGTCAGGTCGGATGCAATCAGGCCGGATTTGGCTTCAGCTGCCGATCCGAGCCTCGAGCCTGGCCGTCAGCGGGTTGTCCGCCCCGAACACATAGTCGCGCTGCGCCACCCCCACCCGTGTGGCACCGCTGGCGACCAGCCATTCGGCCAGTGAGAAGATCACGTCGGCCCGGCACTGCAGCGCGACGCCGGCACCCGGAATGGTCTGCGCGCCGAAGCGCTGTGCCGCCTCTGCCGCCAGCGCCGCGTCAAAGCCGGGAAAGTCGGCATGCACCTCCCGCGTGGTGCGCGCCGCTTCCTCCGCGGCGATCCGCGCCATGATGGAGGCCGCCGCCACGCGCGCCCGCGGGCCCCAGGTGGCGCCCGTCGACGCCACCAGATTGGCCTCGCTGCGCAGGATCACGCCGTCATCCACGACCTTCAGCGCATTGGCGGCCAGCGTCGCGCCGGTCGTGGTGATGTCGACGATCAGCTCGGCGGATCCGGCGGCCGGTGCGCCCTCGGTGGCGCCAAGGCTCTCGACGATGCGGTAGTCGACAATGCCGTGATCGGCAAAGAACCCACGCGTCAGGGTGATGTATTTCGTCGCAACCCGCATCTTGCGGCCGTGTCGGGCCCGGAACGTCGAGGCGACGTCCTCGAGATCCGCCATACGCCGCACGTCGATCCAGGCCTGCGGCACGGCGACGACGACATTAGCCTGGCCGAAGCCGAGCGGCGTCAGCAGCACCAGCCGCTGGTCGGCGTCGGGGATCGATTCGCGGATCAGATCCTCGCCGGTGATCCCCAGATGCGCGCCGCCCTGCGACAGCTCGCGGGCGATCTCGGAAGCGGAGAGAAACAGGACATCGACATCGCAGACACCCGCAACGGTGCCCCGATAGTCGCGCGCCCCGCGGCCACGCTGCAGCGGCAGGCCGGCGCGGGCGAAGAATGCGAAGGCGTTCTCCTGCAGCCGGCCCTTGGATGGCACCGCCAAGGTGAGGATGGGATCGCTCATGCGTCGGCTCCCGGCAAACGGTCGAGCCAGACCGAGCAGCCGACGGCCGGAATCGGCGCCGCCGCCCCCAGCCGCTGCAGCAGCCCGTCATAGCGCCCGCCGCCGACGACGGGCTTGCGCTCGGGCCGCCGCGGGTCGCGCAGCTCGAACACGGCGCCCGTATAATAATCGAGGTTGCGGCCAAACCCGGCCGCGAATGCCAGTGTGGTGACGTCGATGCCGCGCGCGGCGATGAAGCCGGTCCGCGCATCGAACGCATCCAGCACCGCGTCCAGGTCCAGCCCCGCCTCGGCGGCCAGCGCCCGCAGCTCGGCCGACGCCGAATCCGGATCGCCGGCGATCGCCACATAGCGGGCCAGCACGGCGCGCTCCTCCGCCGACAACCCCTCGTCGCCCTCCTGCGCCGACTGGGCGAGGAAGCGCTCGGCGATCTCGCCGGCGCTGCGTCCGCCCACCGACGAGATGCCGGCGATCTTCAGCAGATCCTCGACGAAGCCGCGCGCCGCCTTGGGATCCTGCCCCTGCAGGGTGCGCAGCAGCCCGGCATGCTCGCCGGCCCGGCCGTCGGGCAGGCCCAGCGCGTCGATCGACGCCGCGTCCAGCCGGCCCTGGGCGAAGGCCCGGCGCAGCTGCCGCACCCGCGCCGGCGGCAGGCGCAGCCCGTCCACCAGCGCGGCGAACAGCCCGACATCGCCGAGTCGGATCTCCGGATCGGCAAGGCCGCCCTGCGCGGCGGCCTCGACGGCCAGCGCCAGAACCTCGGCGTCGGCGGCCTCGCAATCGGTACGCCCGAAGCTCTCGACCCCGGCCTGCACGAACTCGCCGCTCTCGCCGGCGCGCAGCCGGAACACCGGGCCGCCATAGCTCAGCATGGCCGGGGCCCCGGCCTGGGCGGAGGCGAGGTAGCCGCGCGCGACCGGGATCGTGAATTCGGGCCGCAGCGCCCATTCCCGGCCTTCCGCGTCCAGCGTCACGAACATGCGCGAGCGCATGTCCTCGCCGGTCAGGTCGAGGAAGACGTCGGCCGGCTGCAGCACCGCCGGCTCGACACGCGTCGCCCCTGCGGCGGCGAACACGGCCGCCACGGCGTCGGCGAGACTGCGTCCGGCTTCGGTGAGGGTGCTCGACATCAGGGGCCTGCCTTTCGCCCGCTCCATATCAAGCCGCAACGGCTGGCGCGACCGCTTTCGCGGCCGAGGGTGAATGGCTTCAGCCGTGACGGGCTTCACAGCCCGATCCGGAACTCCTGCTCGAGCACCGTGGCTCCGGCATTGTCCACCCTGTAGCGGGCGACATAGATGCCCACCTTGAAGCCGCCTTCCGGCCGACGCCGGCCCGTATAGACCAGGTTCTGGGCCTGTGCCCTCGCCACCGCCTCGCCGCGGAACTCTGCCATGGTGGCGCCGTCTGGCCCGATGATGGTCAGGACCGGGACATCGCCCGGCTTCAGGCCGAGCGCTCGCACATGCGCGATGAGGGCTGGCGCATCCGGTCCCGGCGGCGAACCGGGATCCGCACCGGTATCGAGGCCGGGATTGGACACCGGCCGGCTGCCGAAGCCGCTGCTCTGCACCACCCGTGGCCGGTATGCCAGCGTTGCGGCCACGTCCCTCGCCCAGATCGACCGGCCGCCGCCGCAGCTCGACGGGGCGGCATCGATGGCGAACGGATCGGCGAGCCGCCCGTCGCGCCGCACGGTGAAGTGCAGGTGCGGGTATTCCGTCAGCCCGGACAGGCCGACGCTGCCGAGCGCTGCTCCGGCCTTCACCATCTGGCCCTGCTTCACACGGATGCTGCCCTGCGCCATATGGCAATACTGGGTCGTCCAGCCGCCACCATGGTCCACGACGACGCCATTGCCGCATTCGGTGCCGATCACCGCGGCGCGGCCGCCCTCGGCGGCGACCGAACGGTCGAGCACGCCGTCGCGGGTGCCGATCACCCGCCCGTCCGCTGCTGCCAGCACGGTCACGGGGGCCTTGCCCTCACCGCGCGCGGCGATGCGGAAATCTGTGCCGTTGTGGTCGTCATAGGAGCGGGTGCCGCACTGGAAGTCGCGCGCCGCGCCCTTGTCCGGGTCGGCATCCACATAGTTCTGGATCCAGCAGGTCTCGTTGATCCGGCAGTCGAGCGGCAGCCGCAGCACCGGATCGGCGAGCGCTGGCGAGGCTCCGGCCAGCAGCAGCCAGGCAGTGGTGAGGGCGGCAGTCAGATGGCGCAGCAGCATGGACATGTCCGGCAGGGCAGGAGCGGGACGCAGCGAGGACGGCACCAGCGGGTCGGCGGCATTGGGACTGCAGGGTCTTGCCGGGCTCAGCCGGCTGCGACGCCATGCTTGGCCAGCACGCGCGTCACGGCGGCGACGAGGTCCTCCATCTTGACCGCGAACTGCGCCTCGCCCTGCTCGCGCAGATAGGCCTTGCGGTCCGGGCTCGCCGCCGCCAGCTCGGCCCCGACAATCAGATCCTTGATCAGCACCTCTCCGGCCTCGCGCTCGTTCGAGCCCTGGATGACGACGCAGACGCTGTTGCGCTTGTCCGCATAGCGCATCTGCGGCTTCATCTTGCCCTCGCCGAGATAGAGCTCGGCGCGGATGCCGGCCGCCCGCAGCACCGCCACCATGGCCTGGTAGTCGGCGATCCGGTCGGCATCCATCACCAGCACCACCACGGGCCCGCGCGCCGGCTGGGCGTCTGCCTTGCCCAGCACGTTCAGCGCCGCCAGCAGCCGCGAGACGCCGATGGAGAACCCCGTCGCCGGCACCGGCTCGCCGCGGAAGCGCGCCACCAGCCCGTCATAGCGCCCGCCGCCCGCCACCGAGCCAAAACGCACCGGCTTGCCGTCCTCGCCGGCGACCTCGAAGGTCAGCTCGGCCTCGTAGACCGGGCCGGTGTAGTATTCGAGGCCACGGACGACCGATGCACTGACTTCTATCCGACTTGGTCCATATCTGGCCGCGCGGCACAAAGATATGATTTGCTCAAGTTCAAGAATTCCTTCCATTCCCGTGACTGAACCCGCAACAGCCTGTCGCCACGAAT
>JBMOJG010000245.1:0-5494 GCA_049316925.1 Alsobacter sp.
ATAGTCGGATTCCGCCAGCCCCGCATAGACGCCGGCCTGGTAGCTGCCCAGCGCCCCACCGCCCTGCAGGACCAGCCCCACCTTGCGGCCATAGCTGGCAGGCCGCGGCAACGGGTGGGGTGCGAGGGATGAAGCGGTCATGGCTCGTCTCCGGCGGCGCTGCGGTGCACCACCATAGGTCGCTTCGGCAGTGGGACCGTTACGGTTAGTCGACCGCACCGCGCAGGCCGGCAGACTGGATCGCCGGGGCGAAGACGGCCTGGCCGGCCGGGCCCGGGAGCCGGGACCCTCTGTCAGGCTGCGACCAGGCGGCTGATTCCGTATCGACGGGCCTAAGGCGCGTGGTTGACGCAGTGTTGCGCGACGACGACGCGCACTCAGGTGGATGTGACTGTGATCATGCCCCGTGGCAGACCGCGTGCGGGCTCCAATGTCAGTCCATCAGGTCGACAACCGCTCCGGTCTGGCCGTTGAGCAGGCGCCGCAGGTGGAAATGCGCCAGCGGATCGTCGGCCCGCGCGCCGACCAGCGCCGCGAAGGCCGGCAGCGCCTGGGGGTCACGGCACACGAGCCTGTCGAAGGCCGCCCGGTATGCGTCCGTGTCCGCACTGTCCTCGGCCAGCGGCTCGAAGCTACGCAGGGCTTCGCCGCGGCCGCGCAGCATCAGGTCCCCGACCGGGCGGCCCAGAAACCCCTCGACCTGCAGGGCGACCGCCTCGCTGGCGCAGATGCGGGTTCCCAGCGCCTTGTTGGCCCGTTCCAGGCGGGCGGCGGTGTTGATCGTGTCGCCATGCGCCGTGTAGTCGAAGAACGCATCGCCGCCAAAGTTCCCCACCAGCGCCGGCCCGGCATGCACGCCGATCCGCGTGACGCCGAGCGACACGCCCCGCGATGCCCAGTCGGCCCGCAGCGACTCGGCCTTCGCGTCGAGCGCCAGCGCACACGCCACCGCTCGCGCGGCGTGGTCGGGCTGGTCCTGCGGTGCGTTGAACAGCACATGCAGCGCGTCGCCCATCACCTTCGCGACGGTGCCGCCATGCGCAAACACGATGGTCGTCAGCGCGGCGAAATAGCCGTTCAGCAGTTCGCCCAGCACCGTCGGGTCGATCGTTTCGACCAGCCCGGTGAAGTCGGCGATATCGGTGAACAGCACCGAGATGTCCTGGCGCTTGCCGGCGAGCGAGCGGCCCCCGGAGGCATCGGCAAGCTCGGCGGCAAGGCTTGGCGAGAAGAACCGCGCCAGCGACGCATGGGCGCGCTCGGCCTCGGTGCGGCGCTGCCGGCTGTCGCGCTGCTGCGCCACATGCCGCACCGTGCGGGCGATGGTGGCCTCCAGATCGGCAAAGTCGATCGGCTTGGTCAGGAAGTCGAAGGCGCCGCGGTTCATGGCAGTGCGGATATTGGCGAGATCGCCATAGGCCGACACCACCACGGTCGAGAGGGTGTCGTGCAACTCTTGCACGCGCGCCAGCAGCGTCAGCCCGTCCATGCGCGGCATGTTGATGTCGCTCAGCACGAGGTCGAGATCCGGCGTCGCCGCGATGATCTCGAGCGCCTCGACCCCGTCCCGTGCGAACAGGAAGGCAAAGTCCCCCGCTCGGATCTCGCGCCGGAATTTTTGCGTCAGCAGCGCCTCGAGGTCGGGCTCGTCGTCGACAACGAGAATGCGGGCTGTCACGTCGTTGCCTCACGGCCGCTGAGCCGCGTGTCGATCTCCGACCGCAGCGCCGCAAAGTCGATCGGCTTGACCAGCAGCCCGTCGGCGCCACCGGCCTCGGCCTTGCGACGCGTATCCGGGTCGCCATAGGCGGTGATCATGATCACCGGCAGGTCGGGTCGCACCGCCTTGACCCGCGGCAGCAGCTCCAGCCCGGTCATGCCCGGCATGTTGATGTCCGACAGGATCAGGATCAGCCGGCGGCCGTCCGCCGCAGCCACGCAATCCAGCGCCTCAAGGGCCGACAGCGCGAAATTCATCTCGAACCGGCCGGCCTTGAGGTCGCGGCGGAACTGCTGGCGAAACAGCATCGCGACGTCGGGCTCGTCGTCGACGACCAGGATCAGCACCGGAGTCACGTCGGTCATGGGCGTCTCCCGGCGGCGCCGCCGCGCGGCAGCGTCACCGTGAAGGCGGTGTACGCTCCGGGGCTGGTGTCGACGGCGAGTGTGCCGCCGTGCTGCTTCACGATGATGTCGTGCGAAAGCGACAGACCGAGGCCGGTGCCTTCGCCCGCCGGCTTGGTGGTGAAGAACGGCTCGAAGATCCGTGCCTTCACGGCATCGGGTATGCCGGTTCCGTTGTCTCGCACGGTAATCGTCACGCTGTCGGGCCTGGCCCGCGTCGAAACCGCCAGGGTCGGCTCGAAACCGGGCTCCGCTCCCTCCAGGCGCTTCTTGTGGGCGGCGTGGAAGCCGTTGCCGACAAGGTTGAGGAGGACACGGGTGAACTCCTGCGGGAAGATCTCGACTATGCCGGCCGCCGGATCGTAGTCCCGCTCGAGCGTGATGTTGAAGCCCGGCTTCTCGGCCCTTGCCCCGTGATAGGCGAGGTTCAGCGCTTCCTCAACCGTTGCGTTCAGGTCGACGGCGCGACGCTCGCCGCCCCCCTCGCGCGAGTGCAGCAGCATGTTCTTGACGATCGAGTCGGCGCGCCGGCCGTGCTGGACGACCTTCTCGAGATTGCCCTTCAGCATCGCTGCCAACTCGGCCACATCCTCGCGGATCGCTGGATCGAGGGTCGGCCCGGCCTTCTCGAGGGCTTCCTCCAACTCGGTCACCAGTTCGCCCGACAAATCGGCGAAATTGTTGACGAAATTCAGCGGATTCTTGATCTCGTGGGCAATCCCAGCGGTCAGCGCACCCAGCGAGGCCAGCTTCTCGGACTGGACGAGGCGGTCCTGCGCGGCGCGCAGATCATCGAGCGACTGTGTGAGCTCGCGAGTCCGCGCCTGGACCTGCTCGAACAGCCGGACATTCTCGATGGCGATGACGGCCTGGTCGACGAAGGTCTTCACGACCTCGATCTCGCGGTCTCCGAAGGGGATCGCCTGCTCCCGCGCCATGGCAAAACAGCCGAGCGGCGTCCCGTCGCGCATCAGCGGCACATAGAGCATCGAGCCGAAATGAGCCTTCGTCAGGATTTCGTTTTCGCGCATGCGCGGATCATTGGCGAAGTCGGCAATCTGCATGATGCGCCCCAGACGCACCGTCTCCGCCATGGGACGATCGCTCTCCATCGCGTATCGGGTCGCCTCGAGATGGGCGCGCAGCGCCGGTGGCACATTGCTGTGGAAGGCGGCGGCCTCGAGGGCGTTATCCTTGATCAGGAAAATCGAACCAAGCGCGCCGTCGCACAGTCCCACGGCGGTGTCGATCAGGGTGGTGAGGACCGTTTTCAGGTCAAAAGCCGACCGGCTGATCACCTTGAGCACGTCGGCGGTGGCAGTCTGCTGCTGCAACGCCAGATTGAGGTCACGGGTGCGGTCGTCGACCTTGGCCTCCAGCGTCTCGTAGCTGTCCTGGATCTGGCTCGCCATCTGGTTGAAGCGGTCGGCCAGCGTGCCGATCTCGTCGCCGGTGCGCACCGAAATGCGCTGGGTGAGATCGCCCTGGCCGAGCCTGAGGGCGCCGGCCTGCAGTGCCTTCAACGGCTCGACGAGGCGGCCGGCGATCCACGCGCCGAGAAAGACGGCGGACAGCACGCCCAGCCCCAGCAGCGCCAGGGTCTGCATCAGAGAGGTCCAGACCGGTGCCAGCGCCTCGCGCGTGGGAAGCTCGACGAAGACGAACCAGCCTAGCTTGGAGATCGGCGCGTTGGCCGACAGCACCGACGCCCCGTCGAGCCCCCGCAGCGTGCCCGGGACGCTGTGTCCCTGGCCGCCACCGCGCTGGATCGCGCCGGCAACCTGGGGCTGCTGGGACAGGTCTGTGCCGCGCAGCACAAGACTCATGTCGGGGTGGGCCACCAGCTTGCCGCCCGCATCGGTGACGAAGGCATGGCCGCCCTGGCCGACGCGGATTGCGGTGATGACGTCCCAGATCAGCTTCAGGTTGACGCTGGCGACGGTCACCCCGGGCTTGCGCCCCGCATGGGCGATGGCCAGCGTCATGTAGGGCTCCGAGCCGCGGCGGAAGTAGACCGGCCCGTACCAGACCTTGTTGGCGACGGCCTTGAGGAACCGCGGGTCGTCGGAATAATCCTTGCCGCTGCCGACGACGTCGGGCTCCAGCCGCGACAGCCGCAGCTGCTCCTTGCCGTCGCCATCGAGCTGGATGAGCTCGGTGATCGCCGGAGCCTGCCGCAGCAGGCGGATGAAGTCATAGCGCCGCTGGTCGAGGCCGACGCGGGACCACTCGGCCCGCGTCGTCCAGCCCATCTGGCTCTCGATGCCGTCGATGAACTGCACCACCCGCTCGGCCGCCGCCTGTGCCTTCTCGGCCTGCACCTGCACGGCAGCGGTGGTGGCTTCTTCATAGGAAAAGACGACGTTGATGGCGCCATTGACGACCAGCACCACGGTGACCAGCCCGACGAAGGCCGCCGTCAGACGCCGGGCGAGACCCACCGGCAAACGCCCGCGCAGCGCGGAGGCGAAGCCACGGGCAGGTGAGGCGGAATCGGCCGCGTCATGGGTCACGCCGCCACCTTGACCCGAACCCGAGCCCCGGGGAAGGTCCGGCGGACCCGGAAGTGCGCTGTCGGTCACGCCTGCTCCTGGCAGCCGGCGCGCAAGGCCGCGGACCGGAGCCTCACTCGAACACCTCGTCGGCCTGCGCCACCAGCGCCGTCGGCATGGTGATGCCCAGCGCCTTCGCCGTCGCCAGGTTGATGGTCAGCTCGAACCGTTGCGGGCTCTCGATCGGCAGGACTGCCGGTTGCGAGACAGACAGATTGTGCCGAACGAAGGGCGTCCAGCTGTTCGACGCGTGTTGCCCCTCGCATCGGCGAACTCCGGTCTCGATCAGCGCCATTTTTCGCCGAAACGGAACGCTTTGGGAAGCCGCTATAGCGCGCCCCGCACCACCTCGATCTGGCGCGGCAGGCAGATGGTCTTGAGATCATAGCGCTCGACCACGGTCTGGCGCGCTGCCTTGCGCAGGGCGCGGTAGCGCTCCGGCTCGGCTGCGGCGGCCACGACGGTGTCGGCCCAAGCCTCGACATCGAAGAACGGCACCAGCAGGCCGTTCTCGCCGTGCCGCAGCACCTCCTCGACGGGCGGCGTCGCCGAGCCGACCACCAGGCATTCGCTGGCCATGGCCTCCAGCATCGACCACGACAGCACGAACGGATAGGTCAGGTACATGTGCACCCGCGACAGCCGCAGCAGGCGCAGGAACAGCCCGTAGGGCAGCGTCTCGGCATAGATCAGCCGCGACAGGTCGATCCGGTCGCGCACCTCATCGAGGAAGATGTCCTTCCAGCTCTTGCCGTCCGGTGCCGCCGCCCCGTAGGACACGCCATTGGCACCGACGATCACCACCTTGGCGTGCGGCC
>JBMOJG010000246.1:0-5494 GCA_049316925.1 Alsobacter sp.
ACATCTTCCAGGCCGATCGACAGGCGGACCACTTCGGGCCCGGCGCCGGCCTGGGACTGCTGCTCGGCCGTGAGTTGGCGGTGGGTGGTCGACGCCGGGTGAATCACCAGTGAGCGGGTGTCGCCGATATTGGCCAGGTGCGAAAACAGCTTGAGGTTGGAGACGAGCGATACGCCGGCCTCGTAACCGCCCTTCAGGCCGAAGGTGAACACCGCCCCGGCGCCCTTCGGGCTGTAGCGCTTGGCGAGGTCGTAGTAGCGATCGCCCTCGAGGCCCGGATAGCTGACCCACGACACGTTGGGGTGGGCCGCCAGATGCCGTGCCACCACCAGCGCGTTGTCGGAATGGCGCTGCATGCGCAGCGGCAGGGTCTCGATGCCGGTGAGGATCATGAAGGCATTGAACGGCGACAGAGCCGGGCCGAGATCGCGCAGGCCAAGCACCCGGCAGGCGATAGCGAAGCCAAAATTGCCGAAGGTCTCGGCCAGTACCATGCCGCCATATTCGGGGCGCGGCTGGGTCAGCATCGGATAGCGGCCTGACTTGACCCAGTCGAACCGCCCGCCGTCGACGATCACGCCGCCGATCGAGTTGCCGTGGCCGCCGAGGAACTTGGTTGCCGAATGGACGATGATGTCGGCGCCATGCTCGAACGGGCGGATCAGGTAGGGGGTCGCCATCGTGTTGTCGACGATCAGCGGCACACCGGCCCGGTGGGCAATTGCCGCGATGGCCTCGATGTCGGTGACGACGCCGCCCGGATTGGCGATGGATTCGATGAAGATCGCCTTGGTCTTGTCGGTTACGGCCGCCTCGAACTCGGCGAGGTTGTCCGGATCTGCCCACTTCACCCGCCAGTCAAAGTTCTTGTAGGCGTGGTTGAACTGGTTGATCGAGCCGCCGTAGAGCTTGCGCGAGGCGATGAACTCGTCGCCCGGCTGCATCAGCGTGTGGAACACCAGGAACTCGGCGGCGTGGCCCGAGGCCACCGCGAGGGCGGCGGTGCCGCCCTCGAGCGCGGCGACACGCTCCTCCAGCACGGCGCAGGTCGGGTTGCCGATGCGGGTGTAGATGTTGCCGAAGGCCTGCAGCCCGAACAGCGAGGCGGCATGATCCACATCGTCGAACACGAAGGACGTGGTCTGGTAGATCGGCGTCGCGCGGGCGCCGGTGGACGGATCGGGCTGCGCGCCCGCATGAATGGCAAGGGTGGAAAAGCCCGGGGCCCTGGTGTCGGTCATGGCGCTCTCTTCATCGGGCCGCAGGCCCGTGCGTGATGGCAAAACGGAACTACGTTCTTTTTATCGAACGCTCCACCGCGCGTCAACGCTGCGGAGGGGCCTCACGGGTCTGTCCGTCGCCGCTGACTGTCGACGAACAGGGCCAGGCCGGCGATGACGATGACGGCCGAGCCGACAAACACTGCCGCCTGCGGCACGTCGCCAAACACCAGCCAGCCGAGCAGCACGGCCCATGCGATCTGCGTGTACTGGTAGGGGACGACGACGGCCGCGGGCACCAGCATCAGCGAGCGGTTGACGCAGATATGGCCGAGCGTAGCGACGACGCCCAGCAATCCGAGCAATGCGAGATCCGTCCAGGACGGCGTCACCCAGTGAAACAGCGACGCCACGGCGCCGAACGCCAGGGCCGCAACCGTTTGCCAGGTGACCAGCACGGTGCCGCTGGTGCCGCGCAAATGGCGGGTGACGATCATCATCAGGGCGAAGAACAGGCCGCCTGCGACGGCCACCAGCGAGGGCAGGCTCAGCGTCTCTGCTGACGGGCGCATGGCGATGACGACGCCGGCAAAGCCCAGCAGGATCGCCCCCCAGCTGCGCCAACTCACCCGCTCGCCGAGCAGCGGCCCCGACAGCGCCGCCACCCAGATCGGCCCTGCCAGGTAGAAGGTGACGACGTCGGCCAGCGGCAGGTAGGCGACGCACCAGTAGAAGGCCGCGACCTCCAGCGTCGACAGCAGTACGCGCACCGCCTGCAGGCCGGGCCGAGGCGGATGGAGCAGCGCTTCCACACCCTCCCGGCGGATTGCCGGCGCCAGCATGGCCAGCGCAGCGAGGCTGCGCACCAGCAGGATCTGGCCGACCCCGTAGGTGGCGACCAGCCATTTGCCCAGCACGTCGTTGGCGACGAACAGGAAGATGCCGAGCAGCATCAGGGCGATGCCGAGCGCGAGGCCAGACTGGCGGGGGGCGGGGGTGTTCATGGGAAGCGTGACGTTGACAGGGAGGGCAGGGCGGGAGTGGCAGGGCAGGGAAGGCGTGGCAGGAAGGGCTTAATTGCAGGGCTTGGTGGAGATAGCTCAAGGGCAGGGCTTAAGGGCAGGGCTTAAGGGCAGGGCCTGGCCAGCAAGGCAGGGTGCAGTCCTGCGCGGCGACGCAGCCATAGCGCGATGCCGGCCCGGGTGACAGCCTTGCGGCGGCGGTTCGCCGCGCTGCCGCCCGCAGGCTTGTGGCGCCCCCGCTTCGCCTCTATAAGCGCGCTCGCGATTGCGGCCTTCGTCTATCGGTTAGGACGCCAGCCTTTCACGCTGGAGAGACGGGTTCGACTCCCGTAGGCCGCGCCACTCCCACTAGAACACCGACCAGCCCGTCAGCTGCGCCAGGCGCTCCAGCGCGAGCGAGCCGACCAGCGAGTTGCCGGCGGTGTTGAGGCCGGGGGACCAGACGGCGACGGCGGCGCGGCGGGGTGCGACGGCCAGGATACCGCCGCCGACGCCGCTCTTGCCCGGCAGGCCGACCCGGAATGCGAAATCGCCTGACGCGTCATAGTGGCCGCAGGTCATCATCACGGCGTTGATGCGCCGGACGGTGGAGGCGCTGGCGACGCGGTCGCCGCTCCAGGGATCGATGCCGCCATTGGCCAGATAGAGCCCGGTGCGGGCCAGCTGCAGACAGGACATGCTGATCGAGCACTGCTCGAAATAGGCCGTCAGCACGTCGCCGACGGGGCTTTGGAGATTGCCGAAGGCGCGGATGAAATTGGCCAGGCTGGCGTTGCGGAAGCCGGTCTCGGCCTCGGAGCGGGCGACTTCGGGGTCGACGCCGATGGTGTCGTCGCCGGCGCGCATGCGCAGGAAGGCGATGAGGTCGGCAACGGCGGTGCCCGGTGGCCGGCCGGCCATCAGCGCGTCGGTGGTGACCAGCGCGCCTGCATTGATCAGCGGGTTGCGCGGCACGCCCTGTTCACGCTCAAGCTGGACGATCGAGTTGAAGGGCGAGCCCGACGGCTCGCGGCCGACGCGATCCCACAGCTTGCTGCCGATCGCGTCCAGCACCAGCGTCAGGGTGAAGACCTTGGAGATGCTCTGGATCGAGAACGGCACGTCGAAGTCGCCCGCATCGGCGCGCTCACCGTCGCAAGTCATCACCGACAGGCCGAAATGCTGCGGGTCGACGCGCGCCAGGGCAGGGATGTAGTCCGCCACCCGGCCGGAGCCGCGGTGGGCCGTCATCTCGTCATGGACCTGCGCGACAACGCCGGCGAGGTCGCCCGGATCCTTCACGCGCCACTCCCTGGCTCATGCATTGGCAGTTGCCTGCGATCGAGGCAGGCTAGCATGGTGCAGGACTGCGGGCACGACCGTGCCCGTTCCTCGAGCCGGATCCCCGCCATGACCTATTGCCTCGGCATCATGCTTCCCTGCGGGCTCGTGCTCGCCTCCGACTCTCGCTCCAGCGCCAGCGTCGACCAGATCATGGTGGTCAAAAAGACGGCCCTGTTCCAGCGTCCGGGCGAGCGGGTGATCGCCATCCTGTCGGCCGGCAACCTCGCCACCACCCAGGCGGTAATCACCATGCTGCGGCAGTCGGCCGGAGGCCTGCAGGGCGAGGGGGGCGACGGCCATGGCGATGGCCAGGATATTCTTGCGGCGCGCACCATGTTCGATGTCGCGCAGATCGTCGGCGACGTGCTGCGGATCGTGGTGGGGCGCAACAAGACCTATGTGCAGCCCTATGGCGATCCGGACGCGACCTTCCTGGTGGGTGGGCAGATCGCCGGCGAGACACACCGGCTGTTCCAGATCTATTCGGCCGGCAATTTCATCGAGGCGGCCGGGCGGACCCAGTTCTTCCAGCTGGGCGAGACCAAATATGGCAAGCCGATCCTCGACCGGGCGCTGGCGCGCACCAGCGACCTCGACGAGGCCGCCAAGCTGTCGCTGCTGTCCTTCGACGCGACCATTCGCAGCAATCTGTCGGTGGCGCCGCCCATCGACATGCTGATCTACGAGGCCGACAGCCTGTCGGCGTCCAAGCTGATCACATTCGACACCGAGAACGCCTACTGGAAGACGCTGCGCGACGGCTATGCCGCCGGTCTTGCGCAGGTGGTGGATTCGTTGCCGGCGCCGACTTTCTAGGCGGAGCGGCGCGCGTCAGGGCCGGTCGAAGCCGAGCAGCCGGCTTCAGCGGCGCGGGTGGCGTTGAGGGCTTGGAGGCGTGTGAGCACTTCGTCCTTAAAGGCGGATGGTCAGTCTCGGCGAATCTTGGGTGTCTTGCCCTCCTCCGCCTCCTGCTCGATGAACTCGGACGCGGCGCGGCCGGCCAGATCGTCCCAGCCGATAGTCTCATCCCTGGACGAGGCGTTTTGGGCATAAGCGCGCAGCATGACGGCATCCATCCCGTGATGAAGTGTACGCAGGCGGGCGATATCGGCGCGGCTTTTCCCGCGCTCTTGTGCGGGGCCGTGACATTGCCGCCGACATAGCCGGTAGCGCGCAGCCCCTCGAAAAACGTCGGCAGGCTCTCGGTGGTCACGTCCTGAAAGTCGTAGGCTCCGTCGATCCCCATTGCTTTCAGCCAGTAGCCATGGATCATCGGCGACCGTGACTGTGCCACAGGGTGACCGAGGATGAAGGCGCGAGGGGGTCGATGCATGGCCACGATCCAGCGTCAGCGGTGTGGCGACACAGTAATGGTGGGACTGCTGCACGGAACTGAGTTGTTCGGTGCGATTGAGCAACCTGCTGCAGCAATCCGCACCCGCGACGGGCGTCAGATCGCCATAAAGATCGTGTGAACCGGGCCAAAGGCTGAAACCGTCGCATCGACGCGGCCGTTCGCAGCAGGTCATTGTCCGCGTTCCGACGCCGTTTTCCCCGAGGTCCGATGCCGCACGACCCGATCCCCTCCCGCCGCCTGCTGCTGCTCGGTCTTGGCGCCGTGCCGGCGCTGGCCTCGTGCTCGGCCGTGGGTGCCTTCAACGCCGTCGTTCCGGTGGATAGCGGCGCCGACCGTGTCGCAGAGGGCATCGCCTATGGGGCGCACCCGCGCCAAAGGCTCGACATCTACAGTTCCTCGGGCGCGGCGGCTGGCCGCCGCCCGGCGCCGGTTGTTATCTTCGTCTATGGCGGTTCCTGGACTGGTGGACGCCGTGCGGAGTATGCGTTTGTCGGGCGCGCGCTCGCGAGCCGTGGCATCGTCACGGCGGTGGTGGATTACCGGCTGGTGCCCGAGGTGCGGTTTCCGGCCTT
>JBMOJG010000247.1:0-5493 GCA_049316925.1 Alsobacter sp.
CAAGGACGGCAAGTTCCTGTACGGCCTCCTCGAAGGCCCGCTGTGGGACGCCGACAAGAAGGACTGGGAGAAGGTTGACGGCAAGGAAGCCGCCCGCATTGTCGAGTTCGACGTGGCGGGCGAGAAGTGGACCGGCCGCTCCTGGCTCTATGCCTTCGAGCAGAACGGCAACGCCATCGGCGACTTCAACATGATCGACGGCACCACCGGCCTGATCATCGAGCGTGACAACGGCGAAGGCACGACCGACAAGGCCTGCCCGACCGGCACCCGCGGCACCGACTGCTTCCCCGACATCGCCAAGTTCAAGCGCGTCTACAAGGTCGAGCTCACCGACGCCGCGGTCGGCAAGCCGGTCCGCAAGATCGGCTACATCGACCTGATGGCGATCCAGGATCCGGACAAGAAGGCGAAGAAGCCGCTCAACAACGGCGTGCTCACCTTCCCGTTCTTCACCATCGAGAACGTTGACGTGGTCGACAGCCGCCACATCGTGGTCGGCAACGACAACAACTTGCCGTTCTCGACCAGCCGCGAGCCCAACAAGGCCGACGACAACGAGCTCGTGCTGCTCGAGGTCGGCGACCTGCTCGCCGCCAAGTAAGGCGCAACGGCATCCGGCCGGACCCGCGCGGTCCGGCCCCGGCTGAGAGGGCGGCCCTGAGGGCCGCCCTTTTTCGTCACGGGCACTGTCAGGCCAGCCCCGCCCGCCGTAGGGGTGTCAGCGCCTTGCGCAGCCACAGCACTGCGGGATCGTTGGCCCGCCGCGCGCTCCAGAACAGGCTGTGGGGGATCGGCGGAACCCGGAACGGCACCGGCCGCGCGACGAGGTCATAATGCGCCAGGCCGTCGCCCATCACGGCGGTGGGCAGCGTCGCCAGCAGGTCCGTGGCGGCCAGCACGGGCGGAACCGCCGCGAAGTTCGGCACCACCGCACCGACGCGCCGCTCCACCCGGGCATCTGCTGTGGCAGCATGCACCGGGCTCTGCAGCCTGTTGCCGACATTCACCATCAGGTGCGGCCAGCGCGACCAGGCCGCGGTACCCCAGTCCGCCGCCGCGGGGTGCTCCCGACGCATGAAGCACTGCCAGGACAGGGCGCCGAGCGCCTCGCGGTCGATCCCGTCCGGCGGCTTCAACCCGCTTGGCGCGACGGCAAGGTCGATCCTGTCATCGGCCACATCGAGCAAAGCCGATTCGCGCGGGGCCCATCCAGTCCAGAATGATGCCTGGCGCATCGTGTCCCGTCATGGCCATGAACCGCGCGAAGGCTGAGGCCCAGAAATCCGGCGCCACCACCCGGAAGGTTCGTGACGTGCGGGACGGCTCAAAAGGCTGTGCCAGCGTCAGCACGCGCTGGATGTTGCGCAGGATCGGCCGTACCTCCTCCACCAGCTGCAGCGCGAACGGACTTGGCCACATGGTCCCGGTCATCCTGGCCGGCCATGGCGAACCGACGGCGCCGGCCAACCTTGCCGGGCTGGTCCGCTATCTCGAAGCGGTCAAGCTGCCGCTCGCCGCCAATCTCGGCAAGCCCGACCACGCCCCCGCCATCACCGCCGAGATCGCCAAGGCGTTCCCGGATTATCGCATCCCGCCGCTGCTGACGCTCGGACTGTCGCGTGCGCTCGCAGGCTGACCAGATATCCATCCCCCGGCAGGCCACGCTGTCGGGGGACCGCCTTCCCAGCCTTGCCCCCGCGCCCGTCCCGGTCTAACCGGGAGGCGGCAACAGGAGAGCCCACCATGAGCATCGAACGGATCGGCTGCGGCCCGCGCATGAGCGACGCGGTCGTACACGGCAATACCATCTATCTCGCCGGCCACGTCGCCGACGCCGCCAAGGGCAAGGGCGTCGGCGAGCAGACCGCCGACATCCTCGCCCAGATCGAGGAGACGCTGTCCGAGGCCGGCTCGGACAAGACGAAGATCCTGTCCGCCACCATCTACCTCGCCGATATCGCCACTTTCCAGCAGATGAACGCCGTGTGGGACGCCTGGGTGGTGCAGGGCCACACGCCGGCCCGCGCCACCGTCGAGGCGCGGCTGGCGGCCCCGGACTACACCGTGGAGATCGTCATGGTGGCGACGCGCTGAGCGCTGGCCTGGTGCGGCGCCGGACGCGTGCCCGGCGACCGCGGCCGCGCTTGATGCTACATCCGCTGCGCAGAATCGCGGGGGCGCCGTGCCATCCGCGACACGGGGGGACGGCATGGCAGCCGGGACAGCGGCGGACCTGCAGGATGCAGGCCTTTTCGACTACATCGTCGTCGGTGCCGGCTCGGCCGGATGCGTGCTGGCGAACCGGCTGACGGCGGACCCGGCGCGCGCCGTCCTTGTGCTCGAGGCCGGCGGGATGGATGACTGGATCTGGTTCCACATCCCGGTCGGCTATCTGTTCGCCATCGGCAATCCGCGTGCTGACTGGATGCTCCGCACCGAGCCGCAGCCGGGTCTGAACGGGCGCGCCATCGCCTATCCGCGCGGCAAGGTCATCGGCGGCTGCTCGTCCATCAACGCCATGATCTACATGCGCGGCCAGGCCGCCGACTATGACGGTTGGCGCCAGCTCGGCCTGCCCGGCTGGGGTTGGGACGACGTCCTGCCCGCCTTCATGGCGCACGAGGACCACATCGCCCCGCCCAGCGCCGCCCACCGCTCCGGCGGCGAGTGGCGCGTCGAGCATCCGCGTGTACGCTGGGAGATCCTCGACGCGTTCCAGAAGGCGGCCGAAGAGGTCGGCATCCGGCCGGTTGCCGATTTCAACGGCGGCGACAACGAGGGCTCGTCCTACTTCCAGGTCAACCAGAAGCGCGGGCTGCGCTGGAGCGCGGCGCGCGGCTTCCTGAAGCCGATCCTGCCCCGGCCCAATCTCGAACTGCACACCTGCGTGCACGTCGAACGCGTCGTGGTCGAGGACGGCCGGGCCACCGGCGTCATTTTCCGCCGCCGCGACGGCTCGCGGGTGCTGGCGCGGGCCGCGGCCGAGGTGGTGCTCTCCGCCGGCGCCGTGTCTACGCCGCAGCTGCTGCAGCTCTCCGGCATCGGCCCGGGCGCGCTGCTGGCGCAGCACGGCATCGCGGTAAGCCACGACCTGCCGGGGGTTGGTGAGAACCTGCAGGACCATTTGCAGATCCGCCCGGTCTACAAGGTCGAGGGCGTCCGCACCCTGAACGTCGATTACGCGTCCTGGATGAAGCGCGGGTTGATGGGGCTGGAATACGCCGTCCGCCGCACCGGCCCGCTGACCATGGCGCCCTCGCAGCTCGGCCTTTTCACCCGGTCGTCGCCCGACTACGCGACGCCCAACCTGCAGTTCCACGTCCAGCCGCTGTCGCTCGACAAGTTCGGCGATCCGCTGCACCCGTTCCCGGCCTTTACCGCCAGCGTCTGCAACCTGCGGCCCGCAAGCCGCGGCACGGTGCGGATCACCACGTCGGACCCGCTCGCGCCGCCGGCGATCTCGCCCAACTACCTTGCTGAGGAGGAGGACCGCCGGGTCGCAGCCGACGCCCTGCGGCTGGTGCGCCGCATCGTCGCCGCGTCGGCTCTGGCCCGCTACCGGCCGCAGGAGTACAAGCCCGGTCCCGCCATTGTCACCGAGGAGGATCTGGCGCGCGCCGCCGGCGACGTCTCCTCCACCATCTTCCACCCGGTCGGCACGGCGAAGATGGGCGCCGACGGCGATCCGCTGGCCGTGCTCGACGCCCGGCTGCGGGTGCGCGGCATTGCCGGCCTGCGCGTCGCCGACGCCTCCGCCATGCCGCGCATCACCTCCGGCAACACCAATTCGCCGACGATGATGATCGCCGAGAAGGCCGCCGCGATGATCCGCGACGATGCCCGGGCCGGTGCCCCGGCATGATCGGGCGGGCTATCCGCCTCGTGCTGGCGCCGCAGGCCCGGCTGGCGGCCCTTGCCGCCGCGCCGCTCCCCCTGAAGGAGCTCTACCGCGACTGGGTGATGCCGCTTGCCGCCATTCCGGCGGTGGCCGGCTTTGTCGGTGCCGCGGTTGTCGGCTACGCCTTGCCCCTGGCCCAAGGCGCCGCGCGGGTGAACCCCTTTGCGGCGCTGGTGGGCGCCACCGTCGGCTGGGCCCTGTCGGTGCTGCTGGTGCCGGTACTGGGCCTCGCCGTTTCGGCGCTTGCCCCGCGCTTCGATACGCCGCCGGACAACGAGGCCGCGACACGGCTGGTCGCCTATGCGTTCACGCCGGTCTGGCTGGCCGGCGCCGCGCTGGCGCTGCCGCCTCTGGCAGGCCTCGCCGTGCTTGGCCTGTGGGGGGCTTTGGTATTCCACGCCGGCCTTTCCGCCTTTCTGGGAACTCCGCAGGCCCGCCGGACGGGCTTCACCGTGGCGGCGGTGTGCTGCGGCGTCATCGGCTATGCGGTGGCGGGCTCGCTGCTGCGCATGATGGTCCCGGGGGCCTATCGGTGAGCCTGCCGGCGGCCGATCTGCCGGTGGACGGTCGCCAGTCGCCGACCGCCCTGGCGGTCGCCCGTGGCACGGCCCGGATGCTGGCCGGCATGGGCTTCACGACGCTCACCGAGATCACCCTTGCCTCCGGCCGGCGTGCCGACCTTGTCGCGCTCGGTGCCGACGGAACGGTCTGGATCGTCGAGATCAAGTCGAGCCTGGCGGACCTCCGCGCCGACATCAAATGGCCCGACTACCGTCGCAACTGCGATCGGCTCTATTTCGCCATACCCCCGACCATGCCGGCGGAGGTCATGCCCGCCGACGCCGGCCTGATCGTCGCCGATGCGTATGGGGCCGCGATCCTGCGGGATGCCGACGAGCACCGCATGCCGCCAGCGACCCGCCGGGCGCTGACGCTGCACTTCGCCCGCGCCGCCGCCGCACGGCTGCACGGGCTGTTCGATCCGGGCGCAGCGGCCGGCATCGAGTAGAGCATCATCCCGCCAGGTGGACACCGGTTGGCGGACAAAGATGATGCTAAAACAGAAAGCCAGAGCGGACGATCTGACGCATTCAGCCCGGAAGTCGCTTTATCCGCCCCGAATTCGCCGTGCCGGAGCTGTTGGATAGGCGTCTTGCAACCGGACCCCGTCGATGATCCTCGAAAGTGCCGTCGCCGCCCTGCGCCAGATCCTGTCGCCGCCCTTCCGGGCCGTGCTGTGGAAATCGCTGGCGCTCACCATCGTGCTGCTGGCACTCGTCTGGGCGCTGCTGACCCGGCTGTTCTCCTGGTGGTTTGCCGGCACCGCCGCTGTAGCGCAGTATCCTTGGATCGACGCCTATGCAGTGTTGCTGGCCGGCTTCGGCCTGGTCTTCGGCCTCGCCTACCTGATTCCGCCGGTGTCGATGCTCGTCGCCGGCTTCTTTCTCGACGATGTCGCGGAGAGGGTCGAGCGCGAGAGCTATCCGGGGGATCCGCCGGGCACGCCGCTGCCTGCGGCCACCGCGCTGGCCGAGTCGGGCCGCTTCGCGCTGACGGCGCTCGGCGTCAACCTGCTCGCCCTGCTGTTCTTT
>JBMOJG010000248.1:0-5490 GCA_049316925.1 Alsobacter sp.
CGTGCCGGTCCCTGCGTCGATCCCGTTGCCCATCGCCGCCGTTCTGAGCTGTGCGATCGGCACGGGCTACCATGCGCTGCGGCGCGCCGGCCTGCGCCTCGGCGACACGGTGGTGGTCACCGCAGCGAGCGGGGGAGTGGGCATCCACACTCTGAAGCTGGCACGGCTGATGGGGCTTCGCGCCATCGCCGTGACGTCGTCGCCCGCGAAGGTGGAGGCGGTCACCGCGGCTGGCGCCACCGACGTCGTGGTCTCCCCTGATTTTGCCTTCCATGGCCAAATCCGAACGCTCACTGGCGGGCGGGGCGCTGATGCGGTCATCGAGATCGCGGGGACGCGCACCTTTCCGTCGAGCATGCGCTGCCTGCGCGGCGGCGGCCGGCTGATCATGGTCGGCAATGTCGAGCCGGGCCATGTGGCGCTGAACCCGGCCCTCTCGATCCTGAAGGAGATCGACATCCTGGGCAGCGCCCACGCCACCGTCTCCGACCTGGAGGCGGTGATCCGGCTCGTCGCCGATGGTGCCATCGCGCCGGAGATCGCAGCGACCCTGCCGCTGGAGCAGGCTGCCGATGCCCACCGCATGATGGAGCAGCGCGCGACCACGGGCCGTGTCGTTCTGCTGCACGACGCAGGCGAGGCCTCGGGGGCATGAGCGCTCAGGCCGCCGTGGCAAGAGCTGCGTGGGTGGGAAAACCCTCCCGTTGCGAGCGGCTGCGTGTCCGCCATCTGGCCTACGCCATCCGCCGCTGGGGCGATCCGGCGGCCAGGCCGCTTGTGCTCCTGCACGGCGTGCAGGATTGCGCGGCCACCTTCCAGTTCATGGTCGACGCCCTGGCGCAATCCTGGAACGTGATCGCTCCGGACTGGCGCGGCCATGGGCATTCCGACCGGTCCCCGCGCAACTACTGGATGCACGATTTTCTCGCCGATCTCGATGCGTTACTCGACGCGCTGCTGCCCGGTCTGGCCATCGATATCGTCGGCCACAGCATGGGCGGCAACATCGGTGGATTGTATGCCGGTCTTCGCCCGGAACGGGTCCGCCGCTTCGTGTCGCTCGACGGCTTCGGGCCGCTGGTGGACCGGGTGCCGGTGAACATGCATGCGGCCCTCTCGTCCTTCCTGCAGCCGGTACCCGGCTCCAGCTCTGGCTATGCCAGCCTGGACGAGGTCGCGCTGCGTCTGATGCGGGCCAACCACCGTCTGCCGGCGGAGAAAGCCGCCTTCCTCGCCGAGCACTCGGCGGCCCGCGATCCCGACGGCCGGTACCACTGGCTCTTTGACAGATCGATCAGGTCATCCTCGCCGACGCTGCACACGGTGGCCGAGTGGGGCGACGTCTGGGCCGGCGCGACGATGCCGGTGCTGTGGATCGCCTCTGGCGACATCCGGCTAAACGCGCCTTACTTCGGCTCTCCGGTCTTCGCCGAGCGCCACCGGCTGCTGCCGCACGCCGAAGCCCGGCAAGTCGTTGATTCGGGCCACAACCTCCACCATGACCAGTCCGCTGAGGTTGCGGCCTTGATCGAGGATTTTCTCTTGTCTTGATCCGGTTGCCTGACCGCGCCCCCGATTCCGTTGACACGGGGGTGCTGGCTTCTACGCTACGAAAAAAAATCGGGTTTTGGTTGGCGCGAAACAACCACGGCGGGGAGGATGCGATGTCTGCTGGAGCACACCTGGACGGTAAGGCCCAATGCTAGCTCAGCAGATCGCCAACGGTCTGGTCCTGGGCAGCATTTACGCCCTGTCGGCGCTTGGCTTCACGCTGATCTTCGGCGCGGCCCGCGTTGTCAACTTCGCCTATGGCGAGGTTCTGATGCTTGGCGCTTTCTTCACCGTGACACTGGTGACTGTTCTCGACGTGAACTTCTTCGTCGCGCTGCCGATCGCCATGGCCGGGATTGCGGTGCTGAGCGTCGTGCTGTTCTACACGACTCTTCGCCCGGTCATGCAGGGATCGTTCACGTCCCTGCACAGCGAATTGCAGATCATCCTTGTTACCCTGGGACTGCTGTATGTCCTGCACGAGGGCGCGATCCTGATCTGGGGGACGGCGCCGCGTTCGCTGGAGATGGGGATTGAGGGCGTGCTGATCGTCGGCGACGTCGTCATGACCTACAAGCGCCTGGTCGTGATCGGGATCATGATCCTCCTCGTCGGCTGCCTCTACTGGCTGCTCTACCGAACCAAGATCGGCAAGGCCCTGCGCGCCATCGCCCAGAACCGTGAGGGCGCCAATGCCATCGGTCTGAACGCCGACAGGATCGTGGCCTTCGTCTTTGCCGTGTCGGGCGCCATGGCGTGCGCCGCCGGCAGCCTGCTGGGAACGCTCTATGCGGTTGATTCCACGATGGGCAGCGGTCCCATCCTCAAGTCCTTTGTGATCGTCATCTTCGGAGGGCTCGGCAGCGTCCCGGGCGCGATCGTCGGAGGCTTGGTCATCGGGCTCATCGAGACCCTCGGCGGCGCCTATATCAGCTTCGCCTTCAAGGACGTCTTCACCTTCCTGGCCCTCATCGCCATGCTGCTGCTGCGCCCGGCGGGCCTGTTCGGAAGGGCCGCCGCATGACTGTGCGCCTTGTGTTTTCCGTCCTTGCCCTGGCTCTCCTCGCGGTCGCCCCGGTGCTGCTGGGCGAGTACCAGACCTACCTGCTGACGCTGACGCTCATCTGGGCGATCATGGCGCTCAGCATGGGGCTTGTGCTCGGCTTCGTCGGGCAGATCAATCTCGGCCAGGCCGCCTTCGTCGCCATTGCGGCCTATGTGTCGAGCATCCTGCGCCTGCGCTACGGGCTCGACTATTGGGTTGCCGCGCCCATCGCCCTGGCCGCCGTCGTGCTGACGGCAGCGCTTGTGGGGCTGCTCACCCTTCGCCTGCGTGGTCCGTTCTTCGTGCTGGTCATGCTTGCCTTTGCGGAGATCGTCCGGCTCGTCATCGCCAACTGGCAGGACGTGACGAATGGCCCCTTGGGGTTGCGTGGCATCATGCCGCCCGATCCCATCCTGGGGCTGCGCTTCGACACCAAGTCGAGCTTCTACTACCTGGTGCTCGCTGCTCTCGTGGCGGTGCTGATTGCCCTCGCACGCCTCGTGCGGAGCCGAACCGGCCAGATGCTCGTGGCGGTGCGGGAGGATGAAATCCTGGCGGAGTTCGTGGGAATTCCCGTGATGCGCCAGAAGGTGATCGGCCTGTGCATCAGCGCCTTCGTGGCCGGCGTCGGAGGGCTTCTGCTGGCGCCCTTCCTGACCGTTCTGTCACCAAGCCAATTCACGCTCTTTGCGGCAGCGGACATGATCGTGATGGTGGTGGTGGGCGGTGTCGGGACGCTGGCCGGTCCGGTGCTTGGCGCGATCTTCCTCGTCTATGTGCCCGAACTCCTGAGCTTCACCAGCCAGTTCCGCCCGATCATGATGGGGATCCTCCTCATCGTGGTGACGATCTTTGCGCCGAAGGGGCTGATCGGCCTGCTCGGGACGCTCACCAATCGTACCAGGAGCCCCTCCGCAGCCACGCTGGCCAAGAAGGAGGGTAGCCATGCCTCCTGATGCTCCCATCCTGACGGTCAGCGCATTGTCGAAACAGTTCCGGGGCGTCCTGGCCGTCTCCGACGTGTCCTTCACGGTGACACCGGGCGAGATCATGGGGCTGATCGGCCCCAATGGGGCGGGCAAGACCACCACTTTCAATCTGATCTCCGGACGCTTCCCGTCAACCGGCGGCGAGGTCTTCATTGAAGGACGCCGTGTCAACGGGCTTCGACCCGACCGCATCGCCGCACTCGGCGTGGCGCGTACATTCCAGGGCACGCGCGTGTTCCCCAAGCTGACCGCCGAGGAAAACATCCGGACCGCCTTGCTGAGCCGTGAAACCGTCGGCTTCTGGGAGGACTGGCTGAACCTGCCCCGCGCCCGTCGGGCGCAGGCGGACGCCCGGGCAAAAGCCGTTGACGTCCTCGACTTCATCGGGCTGACCGACCATCAGGACACGGCGGCCGGATCTCTTCCCTACGCCTATCAGAGCCTGCTCGGCATCGGTCTCGCATTGGCCCGCCAACCCCGCCTGCTGCTGCTCGATGAGCCTTTTGCCGGCATGAACCCGCGCGAGACCATGGACGCCGCGCAGATGGTTCGACGCATCCGCGACCGCGGCGTCACCGTGCTGCTGGTCGAACACGACATGGCCGCCGTGATGGGCGTCTGCGACCGGATCGTGGTGTTGGATCACGGCTGCAAGATCGCCGAGGGCACGCCGGCCGAGATCCGCAGCAACCGCGCGGTGATCGAAGCCTATCTGGGAACGGATGACGACGATGCTTGAGGTCAGCGGCCTTCACGTGTCCTACGGCCCGATTACAGCACTGCGCGACGTTTCGCTGGAGATCGCCAGGGGTGAGATCGTCACGGTCATCGGCGCCAACGGGGCCGGGAAATCGACGCTGCTCAAGACCATCTGCGGCATTCTGCGGCCCGTGTCCGGAACCGTGACACTGAATGGCGACATCGTCTCCGGACTGCCGTCGTCGTCGCTGGTCCAGCGTGGTGTTGCGCTCGTTCCCGAAGGCCGTCACGTCTTTCCCGAGATGACGGTCAGCGAGAACCTCGACCTCGGTGCCTACTACAGGTCGGACGCCGCCGCCGTCGCGCAGGACCGCGCGCTCGTGCTTGAGACCTTCCCCATCCTGCAGGAGCGCCTGCGGCAGCAGGCCGGCAGCCTGAGCGGCGGCCAGCAGCAGATGCTCGCGATCGGCCGCGCGATGATGAGCCGGCCGCGGCTTCTCATGCTGGACGAGCCGTCATTGGGCCTGGCGCCCGCCATCGTCCAGCAGCTCGGCCGCATCATCCGGGACCTGAACAAGACCGGCGTGACCATCCTGCTCGTCGAGCAGAACGCGCGCATGGCGCTGAAGCTGGCGGACCGGGGCTATGTGATCGCCACCGGGCGCATCACCCGCACGGGAACGGGCCGTGACTTGCTGGCGGATCCGGCCGTGCAGGAATCCTATCTCGGAGGGCTCGCCGCATGACGCCGGCGCCTTCGCAAACCCAATCCCAGGCGGGGACCACGGCCTCGCCGGTGACACCACGGGGGCAGCCCTGCCCCTGCCCACACATCATCGTGGACACTCGGAGGAAACAGCCATGCGCATGACAAGCCTTGCGCGCCGGACGGCGCTCATTCTGCTCGCCTCGGCGGCGTTCACCGCGCCTGCGGTCGCCCAGGAAAAGGTCCTGAAGTTCGGCTCGATCTTCGCCCTCTCCGGCCCCAATGCCTCAATCGGCAAGGAGGCGTGGGAAGGGATGAAATACGCCGCCCAGAAGCTCAACAGCCAGGGCGTGACCATTGCTGGCGAGAAGTATCGCGTTGAGTACATCAACGTCGACGACGAGACCAAGACCGAGCGCGCCGTCGCCGGTGCCGAGAAGCTGATCAGCCAGGACAATGTCCCGGTCATCTTCCTGCCGCCGGGCAGCACGGCGAGCCTC
>JBMOJG010000249.1:0-5487 GCA_049316925.1 Alsobacter sp.
CGCTGATCGACGCCGCTGCCCTGCACGGAGCCGACAAACCGATCCTCGAGGATCCCGAGCGGACGCCGCTGGCCTACTAGCGGCTGATCCTCGGCGCCTTCGTGGTCGGCGCCAAGATCACCCAGGACACGCGGCACGGCGAGGTGGTCGGCCTGCTGCTGCCCAACGTCAATGCCGCAGCGGTGGCCCTGTTCGGCCTGTCCGCCTTCGGACGCGTCGCCGGCATGCTGAACTTCACGGCCGGGCTGAAGAACCTGCGCTCGGCGGTGCTGACGGCCGAGATCGAGACCATCGTCACGTCGAGGCGCTTTGTCGACAGCGGCCGGCTGGACGAGGTGGTGGCGGGCCTCGCCGAGATGACGACGGCGGCGGGCCGGCCCGTGCGGATCCTCTACCTGGAGGATGTGCGCCAGTCCGTCACCACGCTGGACAAGATCATGGGGCTGCTGCGCGCAACTTTTTCGGGCCTCGCCCACGGCCAGCATACGCTGTCGCCCGACGAGGCCGCGGTCGTGCTGTTCACCTCCGGCTCGGAGGGCCAGCCCAAGGGCGTTGCGCTGTCCAACGCCAATCTGATCGCCAATGTGCGGCAGATCGAGGCGCATATCGGCAGCCCGCCGCTGGGCCCCAATCAGGTGATCCTCAACCCGCTGCCGGTGTTCCACAGCTACGGGCTCACCGGTGGGCTGCTGCTGGGCCTGCTGTGCGGCATGCGTGTGGTGCTCTACCCGAGCCCGCTGCACTACCGGCAGGTGCCGAAGCTGGCCGGCGCGGCCGGCGCCACCATCCTGTTCGGCACCGACACGTTCCTGCAGGGCTGGGCCCGGGCTGCCGAGCCTGGCGACCTCGACACGGTGCGGGTCGTCGTGACCGGCGCCGAGCGGGTCAAGGACCAGACGCGGGCCATGTGGGAGGCGACGGGCGCGCAGATCCTGGAAGGATACGGCGCCACCGAGTGTGCGCCGGTCATCGCCGTCAACCAGACCTTCGACAACCGGCCCGGTACCGTTGGGCCGTTCCTGCCCGGCATCGAATGGCGGATCGAGCCGGTCGAGGGGCTGGGGGCCGGTGGCAAGCTCCTGGTGCGCGGCCCCAACGTCATGGCGGGCTATCTTCTGGCGGACCGTCCCGGGTTGCTGGTGCCGCCCGAGGGCGGCTGGCACGACACCGGCGATATCGTCTCGGTGGACGCCGACGGCTTTGTGCGGATCGAGGGCCGGGCCAAGCGCTTTGCCAAGATCGGCGGCGAGATGGTGTCGCTGGCGGCGATCGAGACCATGGCACACAAGCTCTGGCCTGCCGCCACCCATGTGGCTGTGACGCTGCCCGACCCCCGCAAGGGCGAGCAGGTGGTGCTGGTGACGGACGCGGCCGGTGCCGACCGTTCCGCGCTGCTGGCCTTCGCCCAGGCCGAGGGCTATCCGGAGCTGTGGGTGCCGCGCGCCGTGCTGATCACCGCGGCGATCCCGGTGCTCGGGTCGGGCAAGACCGACTATCCGGGCACGCTGGAGCTCGCCCGCAGCATGCGCTCGATGCTGTAGCGCCGGATTGGGGTGTCTGGCCGCCGGGGCGGCCGGACGGGTTCACCGTCAGGGCGTGCGGCGCAGGCCGCGGACCGGTCCGTTGCCGCGCAGGTCGTCCAGAATATAGTCGGACAGGCGGCCGTGCTCTGCGCTGAGCCGCGCCTCAAACCGCCCCCGCTCCCGCCGGTGGCGGTCCTGCAGCCGGCGCCACAGGCTCGGAGCATCGACCTTGAGGATCAAGGCGCGTCCCTCGAGCGTGCGTCGGAAGCGATCATAGCGATGGTCGAGATCGGCAAGCGCCGCGAGGCTCGCCTGCAGCGCGGCACACAATGTGGCCGGATAGAAGGGTGCGGCCGTGTATGCGGGATCCTGATGCGTCTCCATCACACTTCTCCGTTCGAGATGCCGTGTGGAAAACCCTGTTCCGAGCTTGTTTCTTAACTTTTTGCGATTGCCTGTCACGCGCTGGCCGCGACTCGCGCCGGCCTGGAACGTTTATTCATTAAGCGCCTGTTTCGCGACAGCCTCAAGACCGTTGCGTGTCAGGCGCAGCTGGGTCTTGCCGGATGGCACCGGCACGGCTAACCCCACGGGGCGTCGCGGACATGGCGAAACTGGTAGACGCAAGAGACTTAAAATCTCTCGGCCTCTGGCCGTCCGGGTTCGAGCCCCGGTGTCCGCACCAGAAATTCCGGCGACGTGACGGCGTGTGATCGAGGCAGCGGCAGGGGGTCTGGCTGCCGCGGCCTCTCCTCCACGCGGCTCGTCGATAGCCGACGGCTTCGCTCACCCCTTGACGCGCGCGGCGCGGCGGACGGGCTTGGGCTTGGCGCCCGCGAGGGCCAGGATCAGCTTGGCCATTTCGGCCGAGAGGTTGGGCACGCTCAGGCGTCCGGCAGGGCGGTACCAGACATAGGCCCAGCTCACGAGCCCGCCGATGGCGAGCGAGGCCAGATGCGGGTCTGCGACGTCGAACTCGCCGGCCTCCACGCCCTGCCGGAGCAGGGCGGTGAGCCGGTGGTCGAACTGGCGGCGCTTCTCGTTGATGCGGGCGTAGTCGGCCGGATCGAGGTTCTTCTCCTCGCGGGTCAGCACCGCAATGTGCTTCTGGTTGTCGAGTACCGACGCGACAAAGCTCTCGGACAGAAGCTGCAGCGTCGCCGTCGGCCCTTCGCCCATGGCCAGAGCCGTGTCGACAGCAGCCAGCGAGGAACTGATGCCGCGGCCGCAGATCTCGGCCAGGAGCTCGGCCTTCGAGCTGAAATAGGCGTAGATGAAGGGCTTGGTGACCCCCAGCCGTTCCGCCACGGCGTCCAGCGTCGTGTTCTCGTAGCCGCGCTCGTAGAACAGCTCGACGGCGGCGGCGATGGTGCGCTCACGCTTGAGGGCGGCGACCTCGTCCTTGATTCCGAGCGGGGCGAGGCGGTCGGCGGTGTGGGTCACGGGCGGTTTCCGGATATTCCTGTCGGTAGCATGCCGTACTGGAATCGCCCCATGGCGTCCAGCCCGCCGGCGTCCCGGGCCCCGGGCGCCAGGCTGCAGCCTGGGGAGCACCGGGGCGCGAGTGCTCCCCGGCGCAGATACCAACTCAGACTGTCGGCTCGAACCAGAAATCGAGCACGTCGCCGGTCCGCTTTTCGGCGAAATGCGTGGTCACGCGTGTGCCGATGGCGAGTTTCTTCGCCGCGGCGGCGGGATCGGTGAGGTCGACGCCGCGGAAAAAGCCGCCAATGGCCGTGTCGGCGTTGTCGAGCATGACATAGCCGAAGGCGTAGGGCGGCGGCGGCAGGTTCTGGAACTCCTCGTAGACGATCGTGAAGACCTCGATCACACCGCCCGGGCCGACCTCGACCCAGTCGGTCGTCGGCTTCAGGGTCTGGTCCGAGAAGGCGCGCGGCGGCACCAGCACGCGGCCGCTGGTGGCGCAGCGGCGGCCGTAGATCTTCTTGTTGTCGCGGATCTGGCCATAGAACCAGCTCGCGGTCTCACCCAGCGCGTGCCGGTAGGTGATGTTCCAGGTCTCGTTGCGGGTCATCAGTTCCATGGTTGCACCTCTTTCGCTGTTCATGCCTCGACGACCATGGTTCCGAAGAACTGGTGATCGCCTCCATTGCCGCTCGCGATGCCGACGCGCGCGCCCTTGACCTGGTGTGTGCCGGCGGTGCCACGCACCTGCAGCGCCGCCTCGGCGACGCGGATCATCGCGGTGACGGCGATGGCGTTGGTGCACAGCGTTCCGCCCGACGGATTGACGGGGATCTCGCCGCCGATGCTGAAGCGGCCCTCCCGGACCTGCGCGACGGACTCGCCCAGTCCGGCGAGGCCGGCCGCCTCGATGGAGTGGAACTCGGTGTTGCTGAAAGGCGAATAGATCTCTGCTACCTGCACCTGCTTCTGCGGGTCGGTGATGCCGGCCATGGCGTATGCGCGCTTGAAGGCGCCGGCCAGGGCGTGGGCGTCGGCGTGGTCGGCGGTGAAGCCGCGGCCCATGCGGTCGCCCAGATAGTAGCTCTCCGAGCAGTGGCCGACGCCGGTGATCCAGACCGCGTCGAGCTTGCGGTCCTTGATGTATTGTTCCGACGCCAGCACCATCGCACCGCCGCCACTCGACTGCGGGCAGCAGTCGAACAGCTTCACCGGCCAGGCGATGTAGCGCGAGGCCATGACCTCCTCGATGGTGGTCTTCTTGCGCAGATGGGCGTTCGGGTTGAGCGAGGCGTGGACGCGGTTCTTGACCACGACCGCGGCCATGTCCTCTTCGGTCATGCCGTATTTGTGGGCATAGCGGATACCCGACATGGCCAGCATGGTGATGGTGCCGAGCGGCAGGGACCGCTCGTAGAGCGGGTCCCAGATCTTGTTGAGCACGGTCTGGCTGTCGCCGCACTCGCCGACCTTGTCGGCGCCGGCGGTCATGATCACGTCGCAGGCGCCGGCAGCGATGTGGTAGTAGGCCGCCGCCACGCTGGAGATTCCGGTGGCGCCGCCGGTATTGATGCGCAGGAAGCGCTTGTTGCGCCCACCCACGGCGTCGACGCCGAGGCGCTCGGCATTGCCGATGCCCACCATGGCGTCGGGAGAGAGCGAGTAGACGATGGCCTCGATGTCATCGAGATCGAGTTTGGCGTCCGCCAGCGCAAGGCTGACGGCCTCGCGGACGAGGTCTGGATAGCTGGCGTCATCGCGGCGCGCCCGGAAGGCGGACTGCCCGATGCCGATGATGCCGACGCGGGGATGGCTCATGGGAAATTCCTCAGGGCTGCCGGCCGAAAACGATGACGGTCTGGTACTGCATGGCAAAGCCGCTCGCGGCGTGAGCAAGGGCCGTGTCGATGCCCTCCACCTGCCGCCGGGCGCTGCCACGCACCTGGTTGGCCGCCTCGGCGATGCTGATTAGGCCAGTGCAGTATACGGCGTTGGCCGCGTGTGCCCCGCCCGACGGGTTGAGCTTCACCGCGCCTGCCGGGCCGAAGCGCCCTGCTGCGACATCCTGTTTCCAGCGATCGCGGGGCGAGAGGCCGAGCGCCTCGAGGACCAGCAGGGTCTGGTAAGGGGTCGGCGCCGAGCTCTCGACGATACCGACCGCCGGGCTGGCGCGGTCGAGGCCGGCCTCGTGATAGGCATGCGCCGTCGCTGCGTCGAGCGCCGGGGCGCGCGCCAGGTCGCGGTCGCCGAGGAACCCCGGTTCGGTCGCCCAGCCCATGCCGCGGATCCATGCCGGCCTGGGGGCGGCACGCTCGGCCACGAAGGCCTCGTCGGCGATGATCAGGGCCACGGCCCCGGTCACCGGTGCCGACACCATCGCGCCGGTCAGGGGCCAGCGCTTCGGGTCCGGCCCGGCTTCACCGCCGCCGGCAACGGCAAGCGCCGCCGCCGTGGCGTCGACGCCGTCGACCTGCGCGCCGAGTGCCGTGGCCTGCAGGGCGAAGGACGACAGGTCGTCGAGCGGCAGGCGGCGGTGGAA
>JBMOJG010000250.1:0-5426 GCA_049316925.1 Alsobacter sp.
TCGGGCTGATCTTGACCGCTGTATGGACGCGGCTGGTGGTGGCGCCGCCGATCAGCAGCGGCACGTCGAAACCCTCGCGCTCCATCTCGGCGGCGACATGGCACATCTCGTCGAGCGAGGGCGTGATCAGGCCCGAAAGGCCGATGACGTCGACCTTCTCGCGCCGGGCGGTCTCCAGGATCCTGGCGGCCGGCACCATGACGCCGAGGTCGATCACCTCGAAATTGTTGCACTGGAGAACCACGCCGACGATGTTCTTGCCGATGTCGTGGACGTCGCCCTTGACGGTGGCGAGCAGGATCTTGCCGGCATTGGCACGGGCCTCCTCGCCGCGGGCGGCGCTCTCCTCCTCCATGTAGGGCAGCAGCCGGGCCACCGCCTGCTTCATCACGCGGGCGGACTTCACCACCTGGGGCAGGAACATCTTGCCGGCGCCGAACAGGTCGCCAACGACGTTCATGCCGGCCATCAACGGCCCCTCGATCACCTCCAGCGAGCGCGAAGCCTCGATGCGGGCGGCGTCGACATCCTCGTCGATGAACTCGGTGATGCCGTTGACCAGCGCGTGCTCGAGGCGCTTGGCGACCGGCTCGGCGCGCCAGGCGAGATCTGCGACCTTGACCTCGCGGCCCTGGCCGCGGAAGCGGTCGGCGAGCGCCAGCAGCCGGTCGGTGCCGCCGGGGCGACGGTTCAGCACCACGTCCTCGCAGGCCTCGCGCAGCTCGGGCTCGATGCTCTCGTAGACGGCGAGCTGGCCGGCATTGACGATTCCCATGTCCATGCCGGCGGCGATGGCGTGGTAGAGGAACACCGCGTGCATGGCCTCGCGCACCGGCTCGTTGCCGCGGAACGAGAACGACAGGTTCGAGATGCCGCCGGAAACATGGGCGTGCGGCAGCGTGGTGCGGATCTGTCGCGTCGCCTCGATGAAGGCAACGCCGTAGCCGTCATGCTCCTCGATGCCGGTGGCGACAGCGAACACGTTGGGGTCGAAGATGATGTCCTCGGGCGGCACGCCCGCGACATCCACCAGCAGGCGGTAGGCACGGGTGCAGATCGCGACCTTGCGCTCGAGCGTGTCGGCCTGGCCCTGCTCGTCGAAGGCCATCACCACCATGGCGGCGCCATAGTCGCGCACGAGGCGCGCCTGGGCCAGGAACGCCTCCTCGCCCTCCTTGAGCGAGATCGAGTTGACGATGGCCTTACCCTGAACGCATTTCAGCCCGGCCTCGATGACGGCAAACTTCGAGCTGTCGATCATCACCGGGACGCGGGCGATGTCGGGCTCGGCGGCGATCAGGTTGAGGAACTCGACCATCGCCTTCTCGCTGTCGAGCAGGCCTTCGTCCATGTTGACGTCGATGATCTGGGCGCCGTTGGCGACCTGGTCGCGGGCGACATCGAGGGCGGCCGGATAGTCGCCGGCCGACACCAGCTTGCGGAACCGGGCCGAGCCGGTGACGTTGGTGCGCTCGCCGACATTGACGAAGTTGATCTGCGGCGTGAGCACGAAGGGCTCGAGCCCCGAGAGGCGCAGCATCGGCGGGATTTCGGGAATGGACCGGGGCGGCCGGCCGGCGACGGCGCCGGCGATGGCGGCGATGTGGGCCGGCGTCGAGCCGCAGCAGCCGCCGACAATGTTGACGAGGCCAGCGGCCGCGAACTCGCCCAGCGAGACCGCCATGGCCTCGGGGCTCTCGTCATACTCGCCGAAGGCGTTCGGCAGGCCGGCATTCGGATAGGCGCAGACCAGCGTGTCGGCGACGGTCGACAGCTCCTGCAGGTGGGCACGCATGTCGCGTGCACCCAGCGCGCAGTTCAGCCCGATGGTGAACGGGTCGGCATGGCGCAGCGCATGCCAGAACGCGGTCGGCGTCTGGCCCGACAGGGTCCGGCCTGACAGGTCGGTGATCGTGCCGGAGATCATCAGAGGCAGCGGGTTGCCGGTGGCGCGAAACACATCGCGGGCGGCAAACACCGCCGCCTTGGCGTTGAGCGTGTCGAAGATTGTCTCGATCAGGATGATCTCGGCGCCGCCATCGACGAGCCCGACGATCTGCTCCGCATAGGCCTCGCGCAGATCGTCGAAGGTGACGGCACGGTAGCCGGGATTGTTGACGTCCGGCGACATCGAGGCGGTGCGGTTGGTCGGCCCCAGCGCGCCGGCCACGAACCGCCGCCGGCCGTCACGACCGCGAGCCTCCTCGGCCGCCTCGCGGGCGAGGCGAGCGGAGACGCGGTTGAGCTCGTAGACGAGGTCCTGGGTCTCGTAATCGGCCTGGGCGATGCGGGTCGACGAGAAGGTGTTGGTCTCGACGATGTCGGCGCCGGCGAGGAAATAATCCAGATGGATCGTCCGGATCGCCTCGGGCTGGGTCAGGCTGAGGAGGTCGTTGTTGCCCTTCAGATGGCAGTCACAGGCGGCAAGCCGGTCATGCCCGGCCCTGAACGCCGCCTCGTCGAAGCCGAGCCCCTGGATCTCGGTGCCCATCGCGCCGTCGAGCACGAGGATGCGCTCGCGCGCTGCGGTGGCCAGCGCGGCGCGCACCTCCGCGCCGTGGGTCTCGAAACGACGATCGGTCATGCCAGCACTCCCTGCAGTCCGCAGAAGGATATAAAGATATCCTTATATCGTAAAGCGGTTCTTTCGCTAGACTGCGAAACAGGGATGCGTCGCGCGAGAAAGGCGGCCCGGGGGCCGCGTTTCGCTGATGGGCATAGGGCGGCAGGGAGCTGCGGTCAGCTGCGACGGTCCAGCAGGGCCCACAGAGCCGGCACCATGGCGGTGCCTAGCGCCGTCTTGAGCAGCGTCGCGAGCGCAAACGGCGCGACACCGGCGGTCCAGGCCACCGACGGCCCGTAGAGGGTTGCCAGCCAACCGAAGCCAAAGGCGAAAATCACCGCGTGGCCGAGCGCCATGGCGGCGCCCATGCCGAGCAGCGAACGGCCGAAACCGCGCTCGCAGAGCCAGCCGACAAGGCCGGCGCCGGCGACGAAGCCGACCAGATAGCCCCCGGTCGGGCCGGCCATGTAGGCGAGACCGATGCCGCGTTCCGGCGTGTCGGCGAAAACCGGCAGGCCGAGCGCGCCCTCGACGAGGTAGAGCGCCACCGTCGCCATGGCGAGGCGGGTGCCGAAGGCTGCCCCCAGAACCAGGACCACCAGCGTCTGCATGGTCATCGGCACCGGGTAGAACGGCACCTTCAGCTTGGCCGACAGCGTCAACAGGGCGGTGCCGGCCAGCGCGAGAAGAACGGCGCGCAGCAGGGCGGCGCGGCGGTCGGGGCGGGACGGCCACACGGCCGAGGCGAGCGTGGTGGGGAGCGGCTGAGTGGCCATCGGTACCTCGTGTCAGGAGAGGGTCCGCCCTCCCCTTTCGTGCGTGCCGCCGGCTCTATAGGGTCTAGGCGCGCGCGACAAGCCGGCCCGGCAGCACTGAAACGAGGCAGAAATGGCCGACGACATTCCTTTCGACCGCAGTTTCGATGCGCCTGCCGGACAGATGGTGCAGGTCAGCCCGCTGGTGCGGCGGATCGTGGCGCCAAACGCCGGCCCGTTCACCTTTACCGGCACGTGCAGCTACGTGGTCGGCCGTGGCGAGGTCGCGGTGATCGACCCGGGGCCCGGCGACGGGCCGCATCTGGAGGCGATCCTGGCCGGCACGGCGGGCGAGACCATCACGACGATCGTGCTGACGCACACACACCGCGACCATTCGCCCGCCGCCCGGCCGCTGGCGGCGCGGACAGGGGCGCGAATCGTCGGATGCGGGCCGCATCGCCCGTCGCGTCCGGTGGCGGCCGACGAGGGTGCAAGGCTCGACGCCAGCGCGGATGCCGATCACGTGCCGGATCGCGTGCTTGACGATGGCGACATCGTCGCCGGCGAAGGCTGGACGCTGACGGCGGTGCCCACCCCCGGGCATACGGCCAATCACCTCGCCTACGCGCTGGCGGAAGAGAATGTCCTGTTCTCAGGCGACCACGTGATGGCGTGGTCGACCACCATCGTGGCACCGCCGGATGGGTCCATGGGCGACTACATGAATTCGCTGTCGCGGCTGGTCGACCGCTCCGATGCTCTCTACTGGCCCGGCCATGGCGGACCGGTAACGCAGCCGGCGCGCTTCGTTCGTGCCCTTATCCAGCATCGCCGCGCCCGGGAGGCCGCGATCCTCGACAGGGTCGGCAAGGGCGATACGCAGATCGGGGCGATCGTCGAGCGACTCTATGAGGGCATCGCGCCTGCGCTGCACGGCGCTGCCGCCCTGTCAGTGCTGGCGCATCTGGAAGATCTGGTCGCCAAGGGGCTTGTGACGACCGACGGGGCACCGCGGCGCGACGGGCGTTTCGAGAGGGCCTGAGCGGTCAGTCGCGCGCCTCGACGAGCTCGTTGAGGGCCTGCACGAAGGCCTGGATGCGGCGGGCATTCTCGCCGAGATCATGGGCGCCAAAGCGCGAGGCGGCGCGCAGGTCGACCCGCGTTCCGCCTGCCACCGTCCGCAACCGGATGGTGACGTCGGCGGGGATCCGCAGCAGCAGCGAGCGGTCGACCGCGTCGATCCGGCCGTTGCCGGTCCTTGGACCGGGCGCTGTCGCCTCAGTGAGTTGCCAGCCGCGTTGTTGCACCGCCTTCTGGGCGAGGATGAACGCGTCCTGGATGCCAAGCTCCAGCGTCAGCGGTGTCAAGGCCGGATAGGCCGCCTGCTGGACGAGCCGGCTTTCAGGTGCCAGGTCGGGTGGCATGACGCCGCCGCGGGCGTCGATCGCGCGCCGCGAGCGAGAGAAGGCGGGTGGGTCCACCACATCCGTCGTCACATCGGCAAGGCGTGGCAGGTGAAGGGCCTGAACGGCCAGAACGGCCGGCCAGGCAACAAGAGCCAGGGCCACCACGAGACCACCGAGCGCGGCGCGGAACCCCGGTCGGCCATCCTGCCAGACGGACACGAAGGCGATGCCGGCGAGCACAGCCGCCGCCACCGCCAGCAGCAGGCCGGCACCGATGGCGGCCAGGGCCGCCTGCAGCTCGATGCGGTCAAGACGACCGAGCACGACCGCAAGGCCGCACACCATGGCGGCGAACACGGCGAGCCGTCCGCTCCAGCGGGCGGCGCGCGAGGGCGGCAGTTCGACGACAAGCCGGCGCATGCAGGACGTTTACCCCGACAGGCGAACGCGCGCCATCGACGCGACGTCAGGCGGTCGGCAGCCGGTAGTCGCGGAACATGTCGCGGAGGGACATTTTCTGGATCTTGCCCGTGGCGGTGTGGGGGATCTCCGCGACGAAGGCAACGTCATCGGGCATCCACCAGCGGGCAATCTTGCCCTCCATGAACGCCAGGATCGCCTCGCGCGTCGGGGTCGTGCCGGGCTTCGCCACCACCACCAGCAACGGCCGCTCGTCCCATTTGGGGTGGGCGATGCCGA
>JBMOJG010000251.1:0-5412 GCA_049316925.1 Alsobacter sp.
TGCGGGTTTGGCGGTCGAAGCTGCCCGCCGGAACGGCGCGACCGTGATGCTGCGCGGCCTGCGCGACAGCACGGATTTTGATTACGAAATGCAAATGTCGGGCATGAACGGCGCTATGGAGCCCGGCGTCCAGACCCCCGACGAAACGCTGACCAGCGGCTCGGGCTCGTGCCGCGACACCGGCTGGCTGCTGGTGCAGATCCTGCGGCGGCTCGGCGTCGCCGCGCGGTTCGTGTCCGGCTACCTGATCCAGTTGCGCCCCGATGTGAAGCCGCTCGACGGCCCGGCCGGTGCCGAACAGGATTTCACCGACCTGCACGCCTGGGCCGAAGCCTACATCCCCGGCGCGGGCTGGGTCGGCCTCGATCCGACCAACGCCATCGCGGCCGGGGAGGACCATCTCGTCCTTGCCATCGGTCGCGACTATTCCGACGTCGCGCCGGTCTCAGGCGTCCTGCTCGGGCCGGGCGGGCAGCGCCTGCGTGTCGCCGTCGACGTGGTGCCGCTCATCCCGGCTCAGGCGCTCGCAGGCTGAGCCACGACTGCCGGAGCCGGTGGGGCCGGGGATGCGGGAGCCCCCTCCAGCACGATGTGGGAGCGCGAATCGGCGAAGCTGATGCCGGCGGCGCGCAAGGCCGCCTCGATCCGGCGATAGGCCTCGCCGCGGATTTCGAACTGCTTGCCGGGAGGGGTCTGGACCTTGCAGCGAAACACCTTCACGCCCGGCTCGATCCGGTAGAGCTTGGTCTTCAGCGGGGCCATGATGACCGGCGCGAAGGCCGGGTCCTCGGCCATCTCGGCGCCGATTTTCTTGACCAGCTTGCGGATGAACTCGCTGTCGACGCTGGTGGGCAGCGGCAGCTCGAACTTGTCGATGACCCAGTCGCGCGAGTTGTTGCGGACGCTGCCGAGCGTGCCGTACGGCACGAAATGCAGCGGGCCGTTCTGGTGGCGCAGCGCCACCGTGCGCAGCGTGATGCGCTCGACCGTCCCCTTGGCCGACCCGCCCTCGATGTAGTCGCCGATGCGGAACACGTCCTCCAGCAGGTAGAAGAAACCCGAGAGAATGTCGCGCACCAGCGTCTGGGCGCCGAAGCCCACCGCGATGCCGACGATGCCGGCGCCGGCGAGCAAGGGCGTAATCTCGATGCCCATCACGGACAAGAGCGACAGGCCGAGCAGGACGATGATGACGACGCCCGCGGTCATCCGCAGGATCGGCAGAAGCGTGATGAGCCGCGCCTGCGATCCGGTTTCCGGATCGCCACCCGCTGCCGCGATGGCGTCGAGACGCGAGTCGACGAAGCCGCGCACGGCTGCCCATGCCATGTCGGCGACGAGCATGATCGCGGCAGCGCCGAGCACACGGCCGGCCAACCGCGCGGCGGGGGTTTCCGCCCCCTCCATAGCAATGAGGGGCACCTCCCACAGCACCGCGCAGGTGGCGAGGCCGATCACCGCGAGACCGAAGCGCGCCACCCGCAGCGTCAGGTCACGGCCGAGGATTCGCGCGCCTGGCGCCAAAGCAGGCGCGTCCGGCTCCGGCGGCACGAAGGCACCCCACAGGAAGGCGACGATCTCCGGCGCCGCCTTGAGCGCTGCGGTCGTGGCGGCGATCACCAGCAGAGTCAGCGCCATGCGCTCGTGGCCGGCCAGCCAGAGCGCCGTCACAAGGGCGCAGCCGATCGCCACCACGAAGGGCAACGGCACGCCTCGGCGGCGGACAGAGACGGGCGTACGCCTGCGCCGACCCACCTCGATACGGTGGGCGATGAGGACAGCGGCGATCGCCGCCAGTCCAGCGGCGGCGAGCCGCAACGCGCCACCCAGCCGCGGTGCGGCACCGATTCGTGCGGCCAATTCGGCGCCGACGAGAAGCACGGCAAACACCGCCACCCCGCCGCTGACGAGGAGGGTCACTTGCCTGGCGCGGCGACTTGGCATTCTGATCAGCCGCAGGCGCGACGCCCCCGGTGCCAGCAGGGTTACGGCGAGGATCCAGGCGGACCGCACCACAGCCACGATGGCGGCGATGCCCAGTACCAGATCCTGCACGCCGGCCGGCCAGACGAAGGCGGCTGACGTCGCCGTCAGCGCGCAGACGAACAGCAGCAGGCCCGACAGGCGCAAGGCCATCCCGCGCAATGCCAGAAGCACCATGGCGCGACGGTCGGGCGGGACCGCGGCCTCGATCGCGCGCAGCCGCCCGGCCGCGAAGGTCCAGTAGTACCACTCCGCCCCGGCGGCGATGAAGAACAGCACCATCAGGTAGGCGACGGACCGCACGCCGTCGGCCGACTGGAGGGTCGTCGAGACGCTGGCGGCCAGCGCGCCGGCCTGCGGTCCGGCGCCGCCGAGGTCGTCGGCCAACGAGGCGCCGCGCATGTGCAGGCTGCGCAGGGCGGATCCGAGCAGGCCGGGCTCGCGCTGCGGCGTCTGGGCGACGGCCACGGCGGGCATCACGGCCAGCGCGGCGAGGGTCACCCAACCGGATGGGCGGACGATCATTGCACCCCCGCAGGGTCGTTCCGGGCGGCGATCCAGGCGGCGGGCGCATGCACGGCCGTGGGATCGGCGTCGATCGGGATCAGCCGCTCCACCGCCGCTGCGCCGGCCAGCAGCCGCGCCTGGCAGGCGAGGCGCACCGGCCCCGCCTCGCCCAGCAGGAGGCCACGCTCCAGCGCGTTGACCGCCGACAGGTTCTCGGCCCCGTCGACAATCCTGACTCGGCAGGTGCCGCAGCGGCCGCGGCCAGAGCACAGGCTCATGTGCGACACGCTGGCCAGGCGGCTGAGCTCGAGGATCGACAGGCCGGCGCGGCCACGGGCGACGTCGCCGCCGTCATAGCTGACGCGGACGGGTGTGTTCGCCTGCAGGGCCCGGCGCAGGACCGCGATGAGGATCGCGGCACCGGCACATCCTGCCCACACCCACAGGACAACCGACTTGATCGCCTCGAGGCGGGGGAACAGGCGGCCGAGCACCTGCAGGTCGGCCAGCATTGCGGCGCGGAATGTCGGGTCGGCGGCCATCCGCCCCAGCACCTCCTTGCCGGCCTCGACAAAGCCCAGCAGCGCCAGCACGGGCACACCGAAGAGCAGCAGCAGCACCGCCCATCCGACCCGCGGCCACCAGCGCTGCAGATGCAGCCACCGGTGCAGCCCGATCGCGCCATGGATCCAGACGACCATGACAACAGCCAGCTGCTGGATCGCCACCGAGGGCGCGTACAGCCAGAAATTCACGAGCAGCAGCGGATAGGAGATCGAAACCTCCTCACTCAGCTCGTAGCTGACCCGCGTCACCAGCACATGGCCGACGAGCAACGGCACCACGGCGAGGCCGAGCAGCAGCTGGATGCGGTCGGTCGTGCTCATGGCGCCGCTGCGCCGGGCTGCCACGGACGCGAGCCCGAGCACCGCGTGCAGGCCCGCCGACAGGACCAGCAGCATACCGCCGATGCCATCCGACCACGGCCCGGTCAGCACCGGCCGCAGCCTTTCCATCGCAGCCAGGGAGACGAGGCCCGCTGCCAGATTGGCGAGGTGGGCCGCGGTGAAAAGCATCAGCACCAGCCCGCTAGCGAGCCGGGCGAAGCGGATCGCGCGCGTCAGGGTCATGCGGTCCTCCGGCCGCACCATAACCATGCAGCCGCCTTGCTGGCGAGAGCGTCCTGCCAGGAGACTGTGGGCGGAGCGGCGTCCCGGGCCTCTTCCTGAGTTGCGCACCTCAGACGGCGCAGGCATGCTCGCCCGCATGATCGAGCCGCCGCTTCGCGTCACGCTGGAGGATGTCGCCCGCGAAGCCGGCGTGTCGCTGGCGACGGTCGACCGCGTCGTCAACCGCCGGCCGGGAGTACGCGGCCGGATGGTGGTGCAGGTGGAGGCGGCGGTGGCGCGGCTCGGCTACCGGCCCGACCCTGCGGCCGCGCGGCTGGCCCGCAACCGCGACTGGCGCTTCTGTTTCATCCTGCCGGGCGGCTCCAACACGTTCATGGACATGCTGGCTGACGAGGTGCGCGCCTGCGCCGGCTGGCTGGCGGCGCAGCGGGCCTTTGTCGAGATCCGCCATGTGGACGTGTTCGATGCCGGCGCGCTGGCCGGCACGCTGGAATCACTCGTCGGCGCCTGCGACGGCGTTGCCACCATCGCGCTCGACCATCCGCGGGTGCGGGCCGCGATCGACGATCTCGCTGACCAGGGCATCGCGGTGGTGACGCTGGTGTCCGATGCGCCGTCCTCGCGCCGCCTGCATTATGCGGGGATCGACAACACGGCGGCGGGCCGTACGGCCGGGTCGCTGATGGGACGGTTCCTGGGCGGGCGGACCGGCTGCGTCGGCGTGATCGCCGGCTCGCTCGGCCTGCGCGACCATGCCGAGCGGCAGTCCGGCTTCGCCCAGGTGATTGCGGCCGACTATCCCGCCCTGTCGCTGCTGCCGGTGTGCGAGAGCCGGGACGAGCCCGGGCGAGCCGGAGCGGCGGCGGCCGAGCTGCTGGCCGCCCATCCCGACCTTGCCGGGATCTACAATCTCGGAGCCGGCAACCGGGGAATCATCGCGGCGGTCGCACAGGCGGGTCGCAAGATCGTGTACATTGCCCACGATCTCACGCCGCACACCCGCCGGGCGCTGCTGCACGGGATCGCCGACGCGGTGATCGGCCAGGACCCCGGCCACGAGGCACGCTCGGCGGCGCGGGTGCTGCTGGCGCACTGCACGGGCGAGCCGCTCCTGCCCGGGCAGGAGCGTATCGGCATCGACATCTTTCTGCGCGACAACATGCCCTGACGCGGCGACGCCTGGTCCGTCCCATGCTTGCAGCGCAGCGTAGATCCACGCCGGCCGGCCTCCCGGTCGGGCCCCAATTGTCCGACACTTCTCGCATCAAGAGATCAACCGCATGAACAAGCCCACCTCGCAAGACGCTCTCGCCGTGATGAAGTTCGGCATCGGCCAGCCGGTCCCCCGGCAGGAGGACCCGATTCTGGTGCGCGGAGAGGGGCGCTACACCGACGACCTGAATGTCGACGGGCAGCTCTATGCCGTTTTTGTGCGCAGCCCCCACGCGCATGGCGTGCTGCGCGGCATCGACACGGCGGCGGCGCTGGCGGTGAAGGGCGTGGTTGCGGTGTACACCGGCGCCGATCTGGCGGCGGCCGGCTACGGCCCGCTGAAATGCGTTCTGCCGTTCAAGAGCCGGGACGGGTCGCCGCTGGTGCAGCCGCCTCGCGGCGCGCTGGCGACAGACAAGGTACGGTTCGTCGGCGATCCGGTGGCCGTCGTGGTGGCCAAGACCGTGGCGGCGGCGCGTGACGGTGCCGAGGCGGTGGCGCTCGACATCGAGACGCTGCCAGCCGTTGTCCGGCCGCTCGACGCGCTGGCCCCCGGCGCGCCGCAGCTCTACGAGGATGC
>JBMOJG010000252.1:0-5402 GCA_049316925.1 Alsobacter sp.
CTGGTGGGGGTTGGTCACCCCCTGGTCACTCACGCCCTCCAGCAGGCCGAGAGCCGCCAGCTCGCGGATCGCGTGCGGCAGCGTGTTGATGCCGACGCCGAGTTCGCGGATCTGCTCGGCCTGCTCGTAGACCTCGCAGTCGATGCCACGGGCGTGGCACATCAGCGCCGTCGCCAGGCCGCCGATGCCGCCGCCCACGATGATCACCTTCATGACAGCCTCCCCCGCAGCCCCGCACACGGGCCGTCAGAGCCTGCACTGCAGCCGATTTCGACCGCCAAGCCAAGAGCTTGGACGCAGGAATCGTGCGCGATGGTGAAGCCGGACGCGGTTCGGCACGGCCCTTGCCCCGACCTGCGCCACCACCGCGCCACCTGAGCCCGCCGCCATGAGCACGCTCCTGATCGTCCAGACGCTGAACGGCCTGCAGTTCGGCCTGATGCTGTTTCTGGTCGCCGCCGGCCTGACGCTGGTGTTCGGCGTCATGGACTTCATCAACCTCGCGCATGGCGTGCAGTACATGCTCGGCGCCTATCTGATGGCGCTGTTCGCCGGCCTCACCGGCAGTTTCGGGCTTGGCCTGCTGCTCGCACTGCCTGCGGCGCTGGCCTGCGGGCTGCTGCTGGAGGCGCTGGTCTTTCGGCGGCTCTACGGGCGCGACCATCTCGACCAGGTGCTGGCGACCTTCGGCATCATCCTGTTCCTCAACGAGGGGGTGAAGGTGGCGTTCGGCGCGGCACCACTCAGCGTGCCGACGCCAGACTGGCTGTCGGGCTCGTTCCGCATCGCCGACGGCCTGCTCTATCCGGTCTACCGCCTGGCCATCATCGCCGCGGGGCTGGGCACCGCGCTGCTGCTGTGGGTCGTGGTGGAGCGCACCCGTTTCGGCATGCTGGTGCGGGCCGGCGCCACCAATGCGCCGATGGTCTCGGCGCTGGGCGTCGACGTGCAGCGGCTGTTCATGCTGGTCGCGGGCTTCGGCGCCATGCTGGCGGGCTTTGCCGGCGCCATGGTGTCGCCAATCCTCTCCGTGGAGCCCGGAATGGGCGACGGCGTGCTGATCCTCGCCTTCGTGGTGATTGTCATCGGCGGCATCGGCTCGGTGCGCGGCGCCTTCATCGGTGCGCTCGTGGTCGGGCTCGCCGATACGCTCGGCCGGTCGTTCGGCACGGATCTGCTGAAGGCGGCGCTGGGGGCCTCGGCGGCAACGCGGGTCGGCCCGGCGCTGGCCTCGATGCTGATTTACATCGTCATGGCGGCGGTGCTGTTCTTCAGGCCGGCCGGCCTGTTCCCGGCACGGGGGCGCGGATGAGCGGGCAGCCCCTCCCCGCGCCGCGGCGCGCAGCCGTCCTGTTGACGCTGGCGCTCCTGTTCGCCGTGCTGGCGGCGCTGCCCTGGCTTGGCGCGCTCGGCGTGAAGGGCTATGTGCTGTCCTTCGCGACCCGGATGATGATCTTCGCCATCGCGGCCGTGTCGCTGGACTTCATCCTCGGCTTTGGCGGGCTCGTCAGCTTCGGCCACGCCGCCTATCTGGGGATCGGTGCCTATGCGGCCGGCATCCTGGTGGCGGAGGGCCTGGAGGATGTCTTCGTGGGTCTGGCGGTGGCGCTCGTTGTGGCGGCCGTCTTTGCGGCCTCCACCGGTGCGATCGCGATGCGCACCAAGGGCGTCGCCTTCATCATGATCACCCTGGCGTTCGGCCAGATGGCCTATTTCGTCGCCAATGCGCTCAGCGAATATGGCGGATCGGACGGGCTGACGCTGTGGACGCGCTCGACGGTGTTCGGCCAGAAGCTGCTGAAGTCCGAGACTGTGTTCTATTATGTGGTGCTGGGCTGCCTCGTCGCCTGCACGGCACTGGTGCTGGCGTTGACGGAGTCGCGGTTCGGGCGGGCGCTGCGGGCGAGCCGCGAGAACCCGTCCCGCGTGGCGGCGCTGGGCTACGATGTCGATCGCATCCGCCTCGCCGCCTATGTGGTCAGCGCCATGCTGTGCGCCGTGGCGGGATTCCTGCTCGCCAACCAGTCCAGCTTCGTCAGTCCCGGGGTGATGTCGTGGCAGCGCTCGGGCGAGCTGATCGTCATGGTGGTGCTGGGCGGCATGGGAACGGTTGCGGGCGCCATCGTCGGGGCTTTCGCGTTCCTGCTGCTGGAAGAGCTGCTGTCGCTGGTCACCGTGCACTGGAAACTGGTGTTCGGCCCTTTTCTCGTGCTCGTGGTGCTGCTGGGACGCGGCGGGCTGATGGGGTTCCTGCGCGGAGGCGGCCGTGGCTGAGCCGATCCTCGCCCTCGAAAGCCTGACCAAGCGCTATGGCGCCCTGCTGGTCTCCGACGCGGTGTCGCTGACCATCGCGCCGGGCGAGCTGCATGCGGTGATCGGCCCCAACGGCGCCGGCAAGACGACGCTGATCGGGCAGATCGCTGGCGCGCTGGCACCCGACAGCGGCCGCATCCTCTTCAACGGCCGCGACGTGACGTGGCTGCCAGCGCATGCGCGCGCCAGGCTGGGCCTGGCGCGGTCGTTCCAGATTTCCTCGGTGATCCCGTCGTTCTCGGCCTACGAGAATGTCGCACTGGCCGCGCAGGCGCGCAGTGCGCGGCCGCTGTCACCGCTGCGGCCGGCGCGGCGGGATCGCGAGCTCGATGGCCGGACGCGGGAGTCGCTGGCGGAGCTCGGCCTGTCAGCTCGCGCCGACGTGCCGGCGGGCGAACTGTCGCATGGCGAACGGCGTGCGCTGGAACTCGCCATCGCGCTGGCGCTGGAGCCAACCCTGATGGTGCTCGACGAGCCAATGGCCGGAACCGGCCATGACGAGAGCCGGCGGCTGGTGGAAATCCTGCAAGGGCTGAAGCGCCGCGTCGCCATCCTGCTGGTCGAGCACGACATGGACGCCGTCTTCGCCCTCGCCGATCGGGTATCGGTGCTGGTCTACGGCCGCGTGATCGCCTGTGGCACGCCGGATGCGGTGCGGGCAGACCCGGCCGTGCGCGCCGCCTACCTGGGCGAGGAGGCGGGCTGATGCTGGAGCTCGAGGGGGTCGAGGCCGGGTACGACGCGGCGCAGGTCCTGTATGGGGTCAGCTTTGCGGTCGGCGACGGCGAGGTCGTGGCGCTGCTCGGGCGCAACGGCATGGGCAAGACGACGACGGTGAAAACCGTCATGGGGCTGCTGCGCGCCAGCGCCGGACAGGTCCGCTTCGACGGCACGCGGCTCGACGGGCTGCCGCCCTACCGGGTGGCGCAGGCGGGCATCGGGCTGGTGCCAGAGGGCCGGCAGGTGTTCTCGACGCTGAGCGTCGAGGAGAACCTCATTGCTACCGCGGCCGCCCGCTTCGGGACCGCACGGTGGACGCTGGAGCGCGTCTTCGGCCTGTTCCCGCGGCTCGCCGAGCGGCGGCGCAACGCCGGCAGCCAGCTGTCGGGCGGAGAGCAGCAGATGCTGGCCATCGGGCGGGCGCTGATGACCAATCCCCGGCTGGTGATCCTCGACGAGGCCACCGAGGGCCTGGCCCCGCTGATCCGCGAGGAGATCTGGGCCTGCGTGCGTACGCTCAAGGCCGAAGGCGAGGCGATCCTCGTCATCGACAAGAACCTGTCGGCGCTGATGGCGCTGGCCGACCGGCACGTGGTGATCGAGAAGGGCCGGATCGTGTGGAGCGGCACCGGCGCGGCGCTCGCCGCGGAGCGCGACCGGGTCGAGGCCTATCTGCACGTCTGAGCGCGGCCGTGGCCGGACGCGCAGGCGTCGGCCAGCAGCGTTGACCTGAACAAGCCCGGGGTGACGCCGCGACGGCTCAGAACGCCTTGAAGGTGATGATCGTATGGGTGTCGACGATGTCGGGGATGACCTGCACCTTCTGGCCGACGAAATGGCCGATGTCGGCGCCGTCGTCGACGTGGAACTTGGCGAGGATGTCGTAGGTGCCGGCGGTGGAGTAGATCTCCGAGGCGATCTCGGCGTCGGCGAGGCGGCTCGCGACGTCGTAGGTCTTGCCCAGCTTGCACTTGATCTCGACGAAGAAGGTCTGCATCGCGGTCCTGTCCCGGTGATTGCCGGACCCTACACAAGCGGCGCGCAGGCGTCACGTCCGCTGCCGCCGCCGCTTGCGTGTGGTGACGTGTTCCCTACACTGCGGGTGGATGCCGCACGGCCCGGGGGTGGGCGAGAAGGCGGCGGGAGGAGCAGTCAGATGATCCGTTCGATGACCGCGCGCGCCGCGGTCGGCTTTGCGTCGAGCCTTGCAACATTCGGTCTCGTGTCGGGCGCTGCGCTCGCGCAGGACCTGAAGATCGGGGTCGCCTCCGAGGCGACGTCGATCGACCCGCATTTCCACAATGTCGGCCCTAACAACGCCATTCGCCGGCACATCTTCGAGTCGCTGCTGGCCAGCGATGCCGACCAGAAGCCGGTACCCGGCCTCGCCACCTCGTGGAAAACGCTCGACGAGACCACCTGGGAGTTCAAGCTGCGGCCCGGCGTGAAATTCTCGAATGGCGCCGATTTCACCGCCCGCGACGTGATCTACACCATGTGCCGGATCCCCACGGTGGAGAACTCGCCGGCGCTGTTCACCAGCGCGACGAAGGGCATCGCCTCGATCACGGCACCCGACCCGCTGACCCTGATCATCAAGACCAGTACGCCCTATCCGCTGCTGCCGCTTGACATGGCGGTGCCCGGCATTCTCTCGGCCGGCTTCCACGGGGCGGGACCGGACCTGGCGTTCAAGCAGGGCGGATGCCCGGGCCTCGGCACGCCGCCGAAGTCGGTGGACTTCAACAATCCGGCGAATGTGGTGGGGACTGGCCCCTACAAGCTAGCCGAGTATACGCGCGGGACACGCATCCTTCTCGAGCGCAAGGACGACTACTGGGGCACCAAGCCGCACTGGAAGACCGTCAGCTTCCGACCGCTGACGGCCGCGGGTCCGCGCGTCGCCGCGCTGCTGGCCGGCGATGTCGACATGGTCGAGAATCCGCCGATCCAGGACTTCGACCGGGTGAAGCAGGCCGGCCTGACCATCGTTCAGGGCCTGTCAAACCGCCTCATCTATGTGCATCTCGACCAGTTCACCGGCCCCGACTGGAAGACCCCGGGGGTGAAGGGCACCGAGAAGAACCCCTTCCTCGACAAGCGTGTCCGTCTGGCCTTCTCCAAGGCGATCAACCGTGATGCCATCGTCGAGCGCATCATGGGCGGCGTCGCGGTGGCGGCCGGCGACCTGCTGCCGGTCCCGCTGTTTGGCACCTCGAAGGACCTGAAGCCGGAGAGGTACGATCCGGACGGCGCCAAGAAGCTGCTGGCCGAGGCCGGCTATCCCAACGGCTTCGAGCTCGTGCTGGGCTCGCCCAACGACCGCTACATCAATGACGAGAAGGTGGCGCAGGCCGTGGCGCAGATGC
>JBMOJG010000253.1:0-5397 GCA_049316925.1 Alsobacter sp.
CGGCTTCGCCGGAGCCGGCCCGTCGGCGCTGAATGTCGGACCGTATCCGCATGGCGGCAGCGGGCAGACGCCGATGCATACCGGCTATCGGCCGGCGGATTTCCGCACCATCGCGGGCGCCTCGGTGCGGCTGGTGATCGATGTTGGACATTGGGATGCGAGCCGGGCGATCAATGCGCCGGGACAGTCAGGCGACCCGCGGTCGCCGCATTATCGTGATCTCGCGCCGCTCTGGGCGCAGGGCAGCTATGTGCCGCTCAGCTACAGCCGCGAGGCCGTCGACGCCGCGGCGGTGCTGCGGATCGAGCTGACGCCGGTCTGACCGGCCGGCCACGCCTCAGACCCGGTAGCGGCCGTTGCGCTTGACCATCACCGTCGTGCCCTGGGGCACGCGGTTGTAGAGGTCGACGATATCCTCGTTGAGCATGCGCACGCAGCCCGAAGACACCTGCTCGCCGATGCTCCAGGGCTCGTTCGTGCCGTGGATGCGGAACAGGATGTCGCGGCCGCCCTGATAGAGATACAAAGCCCGGGCGCCGAGCGGGTTGTCGAGCCCGCCCTCGCGGTAGCTCGGCAGGTCGGGCTTGATGCTCACCATGGTCTTGGTCGGCGACCAGTTCGGCCACACACCCTTGCGGCCGACCGTGGCCGTGCCCCGCCAGGAAAAGCCCAGCTTGCCGACGCCCACGCCGTAGCGGATGGCCGTGCCGCCGGGCTGGACGAGGTAGAGATACCGATCGTCGATGTCGACGACGATCGTGCCGGGGCGCTCGGGACCCTTGTAGTCCACCGTCTGGCGGTTGAATTCGGCGCCGATCTTCGAGCGGTCGACCAGCGGGATCTGGTGCGGCTCGTCCGGTGCGTAGCCGATGTACCAGCCCGCCATGTCGGCATCGGTGGCCGGTTCGGGGGCCGTGGCCGTCTTGACGGTGTTGCAGGCCGCCAGCGACAGCATCGCGAGCGAGACCAGCAGGAGGCGGCGGAGCAACATCGGGGGCTTTCGCTCTGAGGGATCACGACAGGCACCGCGGTCCCTGACGACCGGCGAAGGGTTACCGGCTGTGGCGCACGATGCCAACCCGCCGGTGTCGGTTCGGTACCGGGTGTGGCACGATTGTCGCAATACACCAATGATATCGGGCAATGCCATTCCGGCATCGCCATCTCCGGCGGAGGCTCCATGCGGCTCTTGTGCATCAATCCCAACACGACCGCGTCGGTGACCGACCTTGTGGTTGCGACAGCACGTTGCAGCGTCCCCGAGGGCGTGTCGGTGACCGGCGTGACCGGCCGGTTCGGGCCGCGCTACATCGCCAGCCGCGCCGCGGCGGCGGTCGCGGGTCATGCGGCGATCGAGCTGCTGGCCCGGCACGGGGCGGAGGCCGACGTGGTGCTGCTGGCGTGCTTCGGCGATCCGGGGCTGGAGGCGCTGAAGGAGCTGTCGCCCGTGCCGGTGGTCGGGCTGGCCGAGGCGGCCTGCCATGCCGCCTGCCTGGTGGCGCGGCGTTTCGGAATCGTCACCGGCGGCGAGCGCTGGGGGCCGATGCTGGAGGAGTTCGTCGCGGCCCAGGGCCTGTCCGGACGGCTCGCCAGCGTGCGAACCGTGGCGCCGACCGGCGCCGCCATCGCGCAGGATCCGGATGGGGCGCTGGCGATGCTGGCCGCGACCTGCCGGGCAGCAGCGGCAGAGGATGGCGCCGGAGCGGTGATCCTCGCAGGGGCCGGGCTGGCCGGGCTGGCGGGCCGGATCGCCGCGCATGTTCCCGTGCCGGTGATCTGCAGCGTCGAGGCAGGCGTCCGCATGGCGCTGGCGGTTGGCCGCCTCGGACTGCGCAAGCCTGCGGGCGGACCCTATGCGGCGACCCCGATGGTCGAGACAGTGGGGCTGGACGCGGCACTTGCAGCCGCTTTCTCCGGCTCCGGTGACGAGCGGGAAAGGATATAAAGACTTGTTTATGTCTTTATTGCCCGCAGGACGACGCGGTGGTATAGACCGCGCCGCAGATCCACCAACCGACCGAGCGGGTGCCGCATGAGCCAGACCACCACCGACTACAAGGTTGCCGATATCGGCCTCGCCGACTGGGGCCGCAAGGAAATTGCAATCGCCGAGACCGAGATGCCGGGCCTGATGGCGACCCGCGCCGAGTACGGCCCGACGCAGCCGCTGAAGGGCGCGCGCATCGCCGGCTCTCTGCACATGACCATCCAGACCGCCGTGCTGATCGAGACGCTGAAGGCGCTGGGCGCCGACGTCCGCTGGGCCTCGTGCAACATCTACTCGACGCAGGATCACGCCGCCGCGGCCATCGCCGCCGTCGGTACGCCGGTGTTCGCCATCAAGGGCGAGAGCCTCGAGGACTACTGGGACTACACGCACCGGATCTTCGAGTGGGCCGACGGCGGCACGCCGAACATGATCCTCGACGACGGCGGCGACGCGACGCTGCTGATCCATCTCGGCATCCGCGCCGAGGGCGGCGACACGGCGTTCCTGGACGGCGCGACCAACGAGGAGGAGGAAATCCTCTTCGCGTCGATCAAGAAGCGCCTGAAGTCGCATCCGGGCTGGTACGGCCGCAACGGCACCGCCATCAAGGGCGTGACCGAGGAGACCACCACCGGCGTGCATCGCCTCTACCAGATGCACAAGGACGGCAAGCTCCTGTTCCCGGCGATCAACGTCAACGACAGCGTCACCAAGTCGAAGTTCGACAACCTCTATGGCTGCCGTGAGTCGCTGGTCGACGGCATCCGCCGCGGCACCGACGTGATGATGGCCGGCAAGGTGGCGATGGTCGCGGGCTTCGGCGACGTCGGCAAGGGCTCGGCCGCCTCGCTGCGCAATGCCGGCTGCCGCGTGATGGTATCGGAGATCGACCCGATCTGCGCCCTGCAGGCGGCCATGGAAGGCTATGAGGTCACCACGATGGAAGACGCGGCGCCGCGCGCCGATATCTTCTGCACCGCGACGGGCAATCTCGACGTCATCACGGTCGACCACATGCGAGCCATGAAGGACCGTGCGATCGTCTGCAACATCGGCCACTTCGACAGCGAGATCCAGATCTCGGCGCTGAAGAACTTCAAGTGGCACAATGTGAAGCCGCAGGTCGATGAGGTCGAGTTCCCCGACGGCAAGCGCATCATCGTGCTGTCGGAAGGCCGCCTCGTGAACCTCGGCAACGCCACCGGCCACCCGTCGTTCGTGATGTCGGCGTCGTTCACCAACCAGACGCTGGCGCAGATCGAGCTGTGGACCAAGCAGGGCCAGTATGAGCGGCAGGTCTACACCCTGCCCAAGCATCTCGACGAGAAGGTCGCGGCGCTGCACCTCGACAAGATCGGCGTGAAGCTCACCAAGCTCAGCGACAAGCAGGCGACCTACCTGAACCTGCCGCAGCAGGGCCCCTACAAGCCCGACCACTACCGCTACTGATCTTCCCTCTGCCGTTCTGAACGGGGCCCGGCCGGCTGCGGCCGGGCCTTTTTCGTGCCCGACGACGGCCGCGTAAAGCCGGCGTTAACCACTTCCGGGCGGCATCGAGGGAGCGCTATTGTGGCGGTGATTCGGCGGGTGCGCCGACCGGTCGCGGCGGACCGGCCGATGCGCCCGGATGGGGCCAGGGGACAGCGGTGACGACAGCCGATCAACGGCACTGTGCCCTCATGTGCGGCGGCGGGCGGGCGGGTGGCTTCGTCGCCATTGCCGTCCTCGCGGTCGCAACCCTGCCTGCGCCCGCGCTGTCCGCATCGCTGCTCGACAGCGTCTTCAACCTGCCCGCACGGCTCGATCCGCACGGCGCCGTCGGGCTGGCGGTGTTCATGGGCATCGTCATCTTCGCCACCACCACGGCCCTGATCCATCTCGGCCAGCGCAAGCGCTGGACCGAGCGTGAGGCGGCGCTGGTCGCCGAGAACGAGGACCTGCGCGCCCGCAACGACCGCGCCGACCTGCTGATCGCCTCCGAACCGCAGATCGTGGTGGCGTGGGGCGGGCGCGGCGGCGACCCGGAGATCGAGGGCGATCTCGGCATCGTCGCCGACCTGCCGGTGCCGCGCCGGGTGCTCGCCTTCGGCAGCTGGGTTCCACCCGGCCACGCCCAGGCGATCGAGGCGGCCGTCGACCGGCTGAAGGCACGGGGCGAAAGCTTCCGCATGACGCTGCGCAGCCTGTCGGGCCGGATGATCGAGGCCGAGGGCCGGCCGGTGATGGGTCGCGCGGTGCTGCGGGTGCGCGAGATCTCCGGCGACCGGCTCGAGCTGCTGCACACCCGCGAGAAGCTCGGGGTCGCCGTCCGCGAAGCCGAGTCGCAGCGCGCGCTGATGGACGCGATCCCGCAGCCGATGTGGCTGCGCGACGCCGCCGGCAAGCTCAGCTGGGTCAACACCGCCTATGTGCGCGCCGTCGAGGCGCCCGACGCGACCACGACTGTGGACACCGGCGTCGAATTCCTCGACCGCCCGGTGCGCGAGGAGGCCGCACGCAGCCGCGCCCGCGGCACGGTCTATGAGGCGCGGGTGCCGGCCGTCGTCGCCGGGCAGCGGCGGATCTTCGACGTGCTTGAGATGGAATCGGGAGAAGGTGCGGTCGGCATCGCCACCGACGTCTCCGCGCACGAGGCGCTGCGCCTCGAGCTGGACCGGGTGAACCAGAACCACGCGGCGACGCTCGACCATCTGCCGACCGCGGTGGCCATCTTCGATTCGCTGAAGCGGCTGAAATTCTGCAACACCGCCTATCGCGACCTGTGGCAGCTCGATGCCGGCTTCCTCGACGGGGTACCGTCCGACGGCGAGATCCTCGACCGGCTGCGCAACGAGCGCCGCCTGCCCGAGCAGGCCGACTGGCGCAGCTGGAAAAAGACCGCGCTGGAAGCCTACCGGCTGACGGAGCCGCGCGAGACCCAGTGGTACCTGCCCGACGGCCGCTCGCTGCGGGTCGTCACCAACCCGAACCCCGACGGCGGCGTCACCTATCTGTTCGACGACGTGACCGAGGACTTCCAGCTGAAGACCCAGGTCAACGCCATGATGCGGGTGCAGGGCGAAACGCTCGATACCCTGAAAGAGGGCGTCGCGGTGTTCGGCACCGACGGCCGGCTGAAGCTGCACAACCCGGCCTTCGCCGATCTGTGGCACCTGCCGGCAGCGCTGATCGAGACCCGTCCGCATGTCGACGCGGTGATCGCGACCGCACGGGAGCTGGTGCCCGAGGACGAGACCTGGAACGCCATCCGCGGCGCGGTTGCCGGGCTGAACGACACGCGCCGGGGGTTTGCGGCGCGGATGGAGCGGCGAGACGGCGCGGTGCTCGACTGCGCGGCGGCGCCGCTGCCGGACGGGGCAACGCTCGTCACCTTCATCGACATGACCGCCACGGTGAATGTCGAGCGG
>JBMOJG010000254.1:0-5395 GCA_049316925.1 Alsobacter sp.
CATCGGGTCGAGCGTGTAGGTGAAGGGCAGCACCAGCGCCATGGTGATCGAGGCAGAGATGCCGGGCAGCGCTCCGCCAATGATGCCCCAGATCAGCCCGATAATGGCGACAGGGACCAGCGGCGTCGTGACCAGCAGGGTCAGCGCCCGAACAAGATCTTGCATGATACTCTTCTCAAAAGAACCAGCTCTGAGGCTGCTCGGTGCCCAGCAGGTACACAAAAATGATCCAAAGCCCGACGCCTGCACCGGCCGCCACACCCAGCAGGCCGAGCGAAGGCTTGCCCCCCTCGTAGAGGGCGACGGCAGCGATCAGGAGGCCAATGGCGACGGGATAGCCGACGACAGGACCAATCAGGATGTAGCCGATGCCGATGGCGATGAAGCCGAGCGCCCGGGGAATCGATGCCACCTCGCTCTCGCGTCCATCAGCGCTGTGATGCGTGGCAGCGGCCCTCTTCGCGCGCCGGAACGCCATGGCGCCGCGCAGGGTGATGAGCGCCGCCACAATCGCGAGCCCGGCTCCCAGCATGAGGGGAAGTCCCTTCGGGCCCACCGCATCGGCAAGGCTCGAATCCAGGATCTGCCGCGTCTGCCAATAGTACAGGGCCGCCAGGACCAGAAGGATGCCGCCGGCGGCGACATCCTTCGTTGCGGCATCCAGGTCAGGACGATTGTTCACTTGATGACGCCGTTTTCCTTGAGGAAGGCCTCCGACTCGCTCGCGAATTGGGCGATGAACGCGGCATAATCCTTCTGGCCCATGTAATCGGGGATCAGCGCTTCGCCCTTGACCAGCTTCAGATAGTCCGGATCACTCAGCAGCTGCTGGATGGCCTTCTCCCAGATCGCGATGACGTCGGCCGGCAGCCCCGGCGGCCCGGCAAGGCCACGATACTTGCGCAGCACCACATTGAAGCCGAGTTCCTTGACGGTCGGGACGTCGGGCAGACTGTCGATACGCCTGTCTGAAAACGTCGCCAGAACGCGCAGCTTGCCGGCATCGAGTTGAGGACGAAGTTCCAAGAACTCGCCGACGCCGATCTCGAGCGTGCCGTTCAGGACATTGAGCATGAGCTCGCCGCCGCCGTCATGCGAGACGACCGCCGCATTGACGCCCGCCGCCTTGCGGAGCAATTCCGCCGCCTGCCGTTCCAGTGAGGCCGGCGTCGAGGCGCCCCAGCGGCCGCGGCTGGCCTTGGCATGGGCAATCACATCCTTCAGCGACTTGAACGGCCCGTCGGCGCGCGTGTAGATCAGTGTCGGATCGGTGAAGACGTTCACCAGCGGCTGCAGCTCCTTGTAGGTGTGCTGCGGCTTCGAAAGCAGCGACGTGAACACATAGGTGGGTGTCGTTGCGTAGAAGATGGTGCCGTCGGGCTTTGACGTGGCGATCTTCGTCATGGCGCGCGCGCCGCTGCCGCCATTGACGTTCTCGACGACAAAGGTGGCGTTGATGAAGCGCGGCAATTGCTTGGCGAGTTCGCGCAGGAAGATGTCGGAACCTGCGCCCGGGCTCGAATGGGTGATCAGCGTCACCACCTTGTGCGGATAGGCGACCGGCTCGGCTTTGGCCGCGCCGACGGCAAGCGCAAAGCCCGCTGCTGCAAACAGGGTTGCAAAGGCTTTCTTCACGAGATCTGTCTCCATCTGGATTCTCCCGAAAGGTGCGGCTTCTTGGAGGCTGCTTCGATGCGCGAACAAAACGATCAGGGCGGCAAACCGCGCTGCTCCTCCCGCACAACGGCCAGCAGGCGGTTTCTCGAATTCGACACGTGCCGCCAGTGCGCCTGGTGCGCCCATTCCGCATCGCGCGCCCGAATCGCCTCGACCATCTCGCGATGCTCGCGATTGGACACGTTGAGCCCACCGCCCTGTACGAGGCTGCGAGCCCGAAACAGCGTCAACCGCTGGACGAAAGCGCGGTATTGCCGGGCCAGCGTGGCATTGCCGCAGGCGTCGAGAATGAAAGCGTGGAACGCGAGGTTGAGCGGATAGTAGCTCTCGAAATCGTGAGCCTGCGCCGCCTGCTCCATGCGCTGGATAAAGCCGTCAAGGACACCCACCGTGTCCGGCGCGGCCCGCTCGGCCACAAGCCGGCCGGCGAGCGCAAACAAGGCTGCGCGCACCTCGTAGATCTCGCGCACCTCATCGACACTCATCGAGCGGACGAAGGCGCCGCGGTTGGGGATCGTCTCCACAAGCCCCGCGCCTTCCAGCGTGCGCAGGGCCTCGCGGATCGGCCCGCGACTGGTGCCGAACCGGACTGCGAGCTGGTTCTCGTTGATCTTGCGCCCCGGCGCGATCTCGCCCGACAGGATCAGGCGCTCGATCTCGCCCTCGAGAATGCTCGACAGCGACCGCGTGCGCAAAATATCGATGGGCTGAGGCACAGGCATGCGCCCAGACTGCGCCTTCGGATTGTCTTTCGTCAACAATTTTTAGCTGCCTCTCGCGTCGCTCAAGAAAAACGCTGGAATTATCGTTCAAAATCGAGCTCAAGGAGAAATTTAGCCTCTCAAAGTGTTGACAATTTAGCGGCGCCTGAGGTCATGTCCCTGAAATCAAGGTGGGTTCTTTGGCCGACTGACGAGGATGCGAATGACCGACAATGCCGCCGTGACCCAGACGCTCGCCCGCTTCGTGGTGGAGAACCAGCCCGCCGATGTTCCCGCGGCGGTCTATGCCGAGGCGACACGATCCTTCCTGAACTGGATCGGCTGTGCCGTGGGCGGATCGACCCATCCGGCGCTGGATCGCGCCATGGCGGCGATCGCCCCCTTTGCCGGGCAGGCACAGGCGACCGTCCTGGGCCGCGGCCACCGCACGGACATCCTGCATGCGGCGCTGCTCAACGGCATCACGTCGCACGTTTTCGATTTTGACGACACGCATCTGAAGACGATCATTCACCCGGCAGGCCCCGTCGCCTCGGGCCTGCTCGCGCTGGCCGAAACTCGGCCCGTGAGCGGTCGCGACCTGCTCCACGCCTTCATCCTCGGCGTCGAGGTGGAATGCCGCATCGGCAACTCGGTTTATCCCGACCACTACGACCGCGGCTGGCACATCACGGGCACGGCCGGCGTCTTCGGCGCAGCTGCGGCCGCGGGCAAGATCCTGGGCCTGAACGCCCAGCAGATGACCTGGGCGCTGGGCATCGCCGCCACCCAATCCTCGGGCCTGCGCGAAATGTTCGGCACGATGTGCAAGTCGTTCCATCCTGGCCGCGCCGCGCAGAATGGCACTTTCGCCGCGTTTCTCGCTCAGCAGGATTACACCAGCTCGGATCGTGGCATCGAGGCCCCACGCGGCTTTGCGCATGTCGCGTCAACCAAGTTCGATCCGCGCGAGATCGTCGACAATCTCGGCGGGAGCTGGGAAGTCGCGCTGAACACCTACAAGCCCTTCGCCTGCGGCATCGTCATCCACCCGGCGATCGATGCCTGCGTGCAGCTGCGCAACAGGTTCGGCATCACTGCCGACAAGGTGGCGGCGATCGACCTCAAGGTGCACCCGCTGGTGCTGGAACTGACCGGCAAGACGGCGCCGCGCACCGGCCTTGAGGGCAAGTTCTCGGTCTATCACTCCTGCGCAGCGGCCATCGTACATGGTCGTTGCGGCGAGCATGAATACTCCGACGAGGTCGTGGCTGATCCGGTCATCGTCGGCCTGCGCCAGAAGGTGAAGGCGGTCTCGACACCCGGCATCCACGAACATCAGGTCGACGCGGTGCTGACCACGACCGATGGTCAGCAGCACCACCTGTTCGTCGAGAATGCCATCGGCAGCCTCAAGCGCCCACTCACCGACACCGAGCTCGACGCCAAGGTGGCTGATCTCTGCACACCGGTCCTCGGACAGGCAGGCGGATCACGCCTGATTGCCGCAGCCCGCGCCATCGGGTCAGCCACCAACGTGTCGGCCCTGATCGCCGCCGCCAACCCCTGATCGCCCGTCCGGCTGGCCGGCATGGATCGCATCGCCCGCGACCCGTGCCGCCCGATAGGCCTCGAGACGGCTTGCGCTTCAGGGCCCGCCTTCGGCGTGAAGCGGCGTGGTGATCCTCACCAGCCGTGCCTGCCGCCAGCCAGGTCTGCGGCGATCGCCGCGCAGGACTTCGTCGCCTGATGTCATGCGCCCCAATCATTTGCGCGACGCGGCAGGCTGGTCGCCCGAGACCGACCGCCTCGACGCTCAGTAAGACCCTCTTTCCGCGGTATCATGGTAAAGATGGGGACACGACGGCCCCTGACGATCAGGTGCTGGCGGCCAGAATCTTGTCCTGGGTTTTTGTGTCGAAATCGCTGGCGTCGTGACGCTCGTGCAGCTGGCCCGAGGGCTCGCCCGAGGTGCGATTGACCTTCCGGCCGCGCGCCACGGCGGGTCGGGCAAGGAGCTGGTCTGCCCACCGGACTACATTCTTGTAGTCCTGGACGGACAGGAACTCCGCCGCGCCATACTGCCAGCCCTTCACGAGTCCGCCATACCAGGGCCAGATCGCCATATCGGCGATGGTGTAGTCGCTGCCGGAAACGAACTCATTGTCGGCAAGCCGCCGGTCGAGCACGTCGAGCTGACGCTTCACCTCCATCGCATACCTGTTGATCGGATACTCGAACTTGGCCGGCGCATAGGCATAGAAATGGCCAAACCCGCCGCCCAGAAACGGCGCCGAGCCCATCTGCCAGAACAGCCAGGAAAGAGTCTCTGCCCGCGCTGCCGGCTCCACCGGCAGGAACGCGCCAAACTTCTCGGCAAGGTGCATCAGGATCGCGCCGGATTCGAACACACGGATGGGGTGCGATCCGCTGCAATCCATCAGGGCCGGGATCTTCGAATTGGGATTGACCGCGACGAAGCCGGAGCCGAACTGGGCGCCGTCGCCGATCTTGATCAGCCAGGCATCATATTCGGCCCCGCTGTGGCCAAGCGCCAGCAGTTCCTCCAGAAGAATCGTGACCTTCTGGCCATTGGGAGTGCCCAGCGAATAGAGCTGCATCGGATGCTTGCCGATGGGCAGAGCCTTCTCATGGGTCGCTCCGGCAATCGGACGGTTGATGCTGGCGAAGGCACCACCACTGGCCTTGTCCCAGGTCCAGACCTTCGGGGGAAAATAGTCGGTTGTGTCGGTCATGTGCGGGGTCCCAGCATGTGATGGAGAGGATCGAGATTGAACCTCCCCGGTTCGATCGTCCACCTGCGGCAGGTAAAATCTCGGGGTGTGGGTCGTGTCCCCAGCCGTGGTGTCGCTGGCCGGTAGTCACCGGCGATCTCCGGTTGGGGTCGGGTTGCAACACACGCACCTGACAGAGGATCACCGATGACCGACGAGATGATGAGCCTTCGCACGCTGGTGGAGAAGACCCCCGACGCGGATATCCTGCGCGAGATGATC
>JBMOJG010000255.1:0-5377 GCA_049316925.1 Alsobacter sp.
TCGTCGAGGTCGTGCCGGATCTTGCGCAGCTTTTCGCCGTAGTGGCGCCAGTCATGCGGCCCGAGCGGCCCGTTCTCGCCCTCGGCGGCGGCCAGCGCCGACAGGTCGGCCTTTTCCGCCTCGGCCCGGAGGACGGCGCGGCTCCAGACGCGCTCCAGCAGGGCATTCACCGCATCCGGCGTCTTGGCCATGGTGGCGTCAAGCCGATAGCTGGCGAAGGTCTGGTAGCCCAGAAGCCGGGCCCGCTCCGCCCGCAGCGCCAGGATCTCGGCAATGACCGCCCGGTTGTCGGTGGCACCGCCCGTCTCGCCGCGGCCGGAAAACGCCGCGAAGGCCTGCTCGCGCAATGTGCGGTTGGTCGAGAACACGAGAAACGGTTCGACGCTCGAGCGGCTGAGGGTGATCACCGGCTTGCCGGGATGGCCACATTCCTCGCCGGCCTGCAGTGCCGCCGCCAGCAGCCAGTCGGGAAGGCCGGCCCGGTCCTCGGGCGTCTCCAGCACGAGGCGCCAGGCCGCCTCGTCGGCCATCACGTTCTGGGTGAAGGTCGTGCCGAGAACGGCCAGGCGCTCGATGATGGCACCGAGCCGGTCACGGTCGGCGCCCGCGAGCTTCGCGCCGGCCCGCACGAAGCGCTTGTGGGTCAGGTCCAGCACCCGGGCCTGTTCCGCGTCGAGCCCGAGCGTCGCCTCGGTCTGGACGAGTGTGTCAACGCGCGCAAACAGCGCCGCATGCATGCCGATGTCGCTGTAGTGCTTCGCCAGGACCGGCGAGATGGTCCGCTCGATCGCCTGCATCGCCGGGCCTGTATGCGCCGACGCAAGGTTCCAGAACGCGCTGCCGACCCGCGTCAGCAGGGCGCCGGCGCGCTCCATGGCCTCGATCGTGTTGGCGAAGGTCGGCGGCTCTGGAGTGCCTGCGATCGCATCGACCTCGGCCCTGTCAGCCGCCAACGCCACCTCGAAGGCCGGCTGGAAGTGCTCCGGACGGATGGAATCGAAGGGTGGTGCCTCGAACGGTGTCGCATAGGGCGCCAGAAGGGGATTGTCCGATCCGGGAATGCCGATGGCGCGCGTCATGCTGTTCTCCTTGTGCCGTGGCCGGACAATGGCGAGCCGCCCGCGCCCGTGCAAGGCCGTCCCCTCGAACGGTTTCCCATTGCAGGGCCGACCCGGCGGATCAGCCCCGCCCGCGAGCCCGGATGTTGCGCAGCACCAGGCAGGCGCCGCCCGCTGCCCGCAGCCGGTCGCACAGGCTGTCGGACGCTGCCCGGCTCGGCAGACCGACCCGCACCTGGTAGAACGCCGTCGATCCGCGGCTGAGCATGCGCGTCTGCAGGATCATCGTGTCCTTGCCGGCCAGCAGGGCCGCGTGACGCCGTTCCGCCCGGGCGAAGGCCGCCAGCGCCTTGCCGCGCGAGAAGCCGCCGCTGAGCTGCACGCCCCACGGCATGGCGACCCCGGTGCGGATGCGCTGCTCCAGCGCCGTCAGGTAGGGACCCGGGCCCTGCCGCAGCGCCGCGCGCACGGCGGCACAGCTGGTCGCGGGCTCGGCTGCGGCGGGCGGCAGCGCCGTGGTCTCCCCCCGCCTTGCGGCCACAAAGCTGTCTGCATCGTGGCCGGTGATCACCGCCACATAGTGGCGCGTCTCGGCCGGCAGTCCGCCCTTGCCGTCGAGCCAGTCCTGCACGCGCTGCGGACCGGCATTGTAGGCTGCTGCGGCAAGGCCGAGGCTGCCGAACTGCCGCCGCAGGTCGGCCAGATAGCTGGCCGCGTGCGGCAGCGCCTGCACCGGGTCGAACGGATCGAGCAGGCCGCGTTCCCGCGCCGTGTAGGGCATGAACTGGGCGATCCCCTGGGCGCGCGCGCCGCTGCGCGTGACCGGGCCGACCACCGAGGGGCGAAAGCCGCTCTCCTGGGCGATCAGCCGAGTCAGGAAGGTCACCGGTATGCCGTGCTGGCCGGCAGCGGCCTCGATCAGCAGGCAGATGCTGTCGGCGCTGGTCGGATCCGGGGCCGCAGCGGTGGGGCCGGTGGGGCGAGAGGCCTCACTGGCAGCCGGCACCGGGCCGTCCGCGGGCGGGTATGCCACAGGCGGGTACTGCTCCTGTGCGAGCGCGAGGCCGCCCAGCATGGCGGCCAGCCACGGCAGCAGGAGGGTCAGAGTGGGGAGGGTTCTCGGTCTCACCGGACGGTCATCGCCCGCCCGGATGGCGGGGATGCGACATGCCGCCGGCGAACCGGTCAGCTCTCGTGTGGGATATCGTCAAGCTCGGGCGAGGGCCGCGCCAGGTTGACCAGCGCGTCGACGTCGGTGATCACCAGCCGGCTGCCACGGATCTCGACGCCGTGCTCGGTCAGGGCCTGGAAGTTGCGCGAGAGATTTTCCGGCGATGTGCCGATCAGCGAGGCCAGCGTGCGCTTCTGGAACGGCAGGGTGATGGCGGTGGTCTCGCCCTGATCGCGCCGGGTGATCAGGATCCAGTTGGCCAGCCTCTCCAGCGAGGTCCGGAGCTTCTGGCTCTGCAACTCGCGCACGGCAAGCCGGTGGGTCCCGGCGAGTTCACGCGCCACAGCTGCGGCAAACCCGGCATCGGACGTGATCGCGGCGCGCACCGGCTCCGCCGGCACCATCAGGATCTTCGACGCATCGAGGGTGCGCCCGGAATTCAGCTGCGGATCATCGGCGATCACCGATTCCAGCGGAAACACGGCGTGGGGTCGCAACACCGCTACCGTGGCTTCGCTTGCATGATAGGTCGCAAAGAGCTCCGCGGCGCCTTCCACGACCACATGCAGGAAGTCGGGACGCGTACCCTGGCGGGTCAGCAGGACGCCAGTCGGAAACCGCTGCAGAAACGACATCTGCACCAGCCTCTCGGCAACAGCCGGCGTGCATGACTGAAAGAGGGGGAGCCGCAGGACGTGGTCGGCGTCTTCTGATCTCATCGCAAGCCAGAGGATCGAGCCCGAACGGCTCATCGATATTCATGAAACCGAAGGTATCAATCCTCCGGAGCATTCATTTTGCCTGAGCGGCCAGTCTGGCCTAACCCGGGATTTTTCTCCTCGGCTTCACTTGATGCATGGTCAAGCGAGTGGCTGCAGACGACCGAGAATACGATTTCTGTGTGCGCCTGTTCGGTCACGAGTGCAACCGATATCTGCGCTTTCACGCCATTGCGGCGGTTTGCACACGGGATGCGGAACGCCAGCCGGACGCCTGACATCCGCCTAAACGGCCTCCCATCCTTGCCATTCGGGACGCGCTCCGGGGCCTGACACCCGCCTCCGTGCAGGGTAGGGTTGTCCCGTGTCAGCCCTTCAGGACGAGGGGTAGCCCGGCGGCCACGAACACAACCCGGTCGGCCCTGGCCGCAATCTGCTGGTTCAGGCGGCCTGCGGCGTCCCTGAACGCGCGCCCAAGGGCATTATCGGGCACGATCCCCAGCCCGACCTCGTTGGCCACCAGCACGACCGGGCCCCGGAGGTCCGCGAGCACCCGCAGCAATCCGTCGGCTTCCACCTCGGGGGTCCGGCCGTCCAGCATCACATTGGTGAGCCAAAGCGTCAGGCAGTCGACCAGCACGGGCGCCGGCCCGGTCGCGATCCGCGCGAGGACTTCGGCGAGCGCCAGCGGCTCCTCCGTGGTGATCCAGCCCTGTGCCCTGTCGGCGCGGTGCCTGCTGATTCGCGCCACCATTTCGTCGTCGAGCCCCTGTCCGGTGGCGACGTAATGCCAGGGACCCGGCGAGGCGGTGACCATGGCCTCCGCGTGCCGGCTCTTGCCGGACCGCGCACCGCCGAGAATGAGACTGAGCCGGGAGATGGCGGTCATGCTGTTGGGGTCAGGTCCGGGCTGGTCCGGCGGCGGCGGGCGATTTTGCGCCATCCTCGCCGCAGGGCGTCGCTGCCGCAAGCCGCGTCAGGTCCGAAGCCGCACCGACAGAGCGTCGATCGCCTCAAACCCGCCTGCCGTCGCCAGGGTGTGCACCCCGCTGTCGCCCAGCAGGGGCGGGCCGAGCCGCGACAGCCGCGTCTGGGCGTAGCCATCCGGATCCAGCCGGTCGACGCGGCACAGGGCCAGCGCCGAGCCATAGCCCCGCGTGCAGTCCTGTGCCGGCCGCAGGAGGTTGCCGTCGCGGCCTTGCATCGGGCCTGCCGGCCGGGCCGCCCGCGCGTCGATCAGCACCGGGTTCAGCCGGTGCGGCCGGTAGGGACCGCGCCAGTGCTCGGCCATGTAGAGATCGAGCGTGTCCCAGCACGAACCGCCATGGGTGGCCGTGGCAAACAGCCAGGACAGACCGCCATGGTCGACAGGAGTGACGTCGGAGAGGTCGACGTCGGACAGCAGCACCTGCTCCAGCTCCCAGCTGTCCGGATAGCTGACGGCCCGGTAGAGCTCGACCGTGCGCGCCTGCATGGTCTCCGGGATCATCCAGGTCTCGCCGTCGCGATCGAACACGAACGGGTAGGAAAGGTGATAGGGCCGCTTCAGGACTGTGCGCACCGGCGCCACCCTGCCATCCGCATCGATCACGATGACACCCAGATGGGCGCGCCCTGCGGCCTCGTCAAAGACCTCGACGAAGAGGTGCGGGACGCCGTCGCGCATGTGCAGGATCGGGTCGGCCAGGTAGCAGCCCGGCGGATTGGCGATCCACGCATAGCCGGTGGGGGGCCAGGCCAGCCGGTCGGCGACACCATCGTCGCGCAATGGCCGATAGCCGACCCGCCATGACGGGTGCGCAATCGCCCTGCGGGCAAGGCGTCGCACCACGCGCCGGCCGAGCGCCACCCCGGTGGCCACCAGGGCGGGGACCGGCCGCCTGGCGGCATCCGCACCGTCCGGGTCTGCGGAAGGGGAATCCGGCCGCAGCGGCGACAGGGCCTGGCAGGCAAGCAGGATGGCCCGTCCGGTGACGGCGTCCAGCGAATCGGCCAGCAGGTCGGGGCGCGGCAGGGCCGGCAGTCCTGCGGCCAGCACTTCGCCGGTCTGAGCCCTGACGACGCTGATCCAGGGTGCGCGACCGGCCAGGATCGCCGAGCGCGCCGCATCCAGCCGGGTGGAGCCGTCGAAAAGGATGTTGATGACGGATGGTCCGGCTGCGCCGCCCGCAAGGTCGAGCATCGGCTCGTCCCCGCTGCCCTGCGCCAGTGGGGCAATGGCGTCCGGTGGCACCGGGGCATCGGCAGGCACACCGAGTCGGTACACGGCGCGCTCGATCCGCGCGGCCACGGTCCGGTCCGCCCGCCTGTCGGCGAACGCGCCGGCATCGATGCGGCATGGCGCATGCCCGGCTCGCACCAACGCGTCCGCCAGGTCACGGTGCCAGCGCAGGGCGCCGCCGAGTGGAATGCGCAGGGATATCGCGGTG
>JBMOJG010000256.1:0-5377 GCA_049316925.1 Alsobacter sp.
TTGGACGGCATGGCGATGGCCATGAAGCGCCACGCCACGTCATGCGCCTCGCCGGTGGCGCCGAGCAGCGTCAGCAGCGGTCCCATCCACGCCATCATGGCAGCCGCGACGAGAGCCGATGCCAGCGTCATCAGCAGCACGCCCGAGCCGCCCAGCCGCCGCGCCCGGGCCCGGTCACCGGAGCCGAGCGCCCGCGCCACCACGGCTGAAACGGCGATCATCATGCCGATGTTCACCGACGTCGACAGGAAGAACACGGTCGTGGCGTAACCTACGCCCGCCGTGACGTTCACCTGGCCCAGCCAGGAAATATAGAGCAGCGACAGCAGGTCGACGGCGAAGATTGCCGTCAGCCCGACCGCGCCGGTGGCCGACATCACGGCCACGTGCCGCATCACCGGGCCACGGGTGAAGACGGCGTCCGGCTTCTCTCCGGCGGCGGCGCTCACGATGCGCCACCGTCGGAGCCGATGGCCTCCCGCGTTTCCGCGGACAGGGCGCGGGACTTGGCCTTCGGCTTGGTCAACGGTTCGGGTGTCAGGCGCGGAACGGTGGAGAGATCGGCCGGACGCACCACGCCTGCGGCGAATTGCCGGGCAAGCCGCTCCTCGTCGCGCTCGCGCACGGCCATGCGGACCTCCTCTGCCCGTTCCGGATCGGTGCCCAGCGCAACCAGCGTCTCGCGGCCGAACTCCAGCGCCGACACCAGCGTCTCGCGTAGCTGGTAGTCGACCCCCTGGTTCATGAGGTCGACCGCATGGATGCGGTCGAAAGCCCGCACATGCAGCTGGGCCAGCGGGAAATGTGCGCGCACGACCTCGCTGATCGTCAGCGCCGCAGCCCTGTCGTCGACGCTCACCACCACCACCCTGGCGTTGGCGGCACCGGCGGCGCGCAGCACGTCGAGCCGTGTGCCGTCGCCGTAATAGACCTTGAACCCGAACCGGGCTGCCGCCTGGATCCGGCTGACGTCGCGGTCGATGACGGTGACGTCAATACCGTCGGCGAGCAGCACCTGGTTGACGAGCTGGCCGAAGCGGCCGAAGCCGACGACGAGGACGCTGCCATTGGCGCCGTCGAAGCTGTCCGGGTCGAAATCCGGCTCAGGCCGGGCGGCCTCGCGCCGCAGCAGGATGGCCTCGACCAATTTGGCGGCCAGCGGCCCCAGCACCATGGTGAGCGCCGCGACGGCGGTGGCCATCGCCGCATGGGCCGGCGCCAGCAGGCCCAGCGTCGCGGCCAGCGGCAGCAGCACGAAGGAGAAGGCGCCGGCCGCCGCCAGCAGCACGCCGGCCCGCCAGCTGTCGTCGACGCGCGAGCCCGTGGCCCGCATCAGGCCGGTGGCGATCAGCGTCTTGCCGGCGACCAGCAGCAGCGCCAGCCCGAGCAGCAGCGCCGCGTTGTCGCGCACCAGCGGCAGGTTGATGCCCATGCCGACGCTCATGAAGAACAGGCCGAGCAGCAGCCCGCGGAACGGCTCGATATCGGCCTCGAGCTGGTGGCGGAAGTTGGATTCAGCCAGCAGCAGTCCGGCGAGGAACGCGCCCAGCGCCATCGACATGCCGGCCAGGCTCATCGCCATCGCCGCGCCGAGCACGACCAGCAGGGCCGCCGCCGTCATCACCTCGCGGGCACCCGAACGTGCCAGGATCCGAAACAGCGGATTGAGCAGGTAGCGGCCCGCCACCACGATGGCGGCGATGGCGCCGATGGCGATTGCCGTGGCCTTCAGCCCGTCGCTGAGGCCTCCCGCCGCTGGTCCCCGTCCCAGCAGCGGCACGAGGGCGAGGATCGGCACGATCGACATGTCCTGGAACAGCAGCACCGCGAAGGTGCGCTGGCCGTGCGGCGCTTGCAGCGTGCCGCGCTCGTCGAGGATCTGCAGCGCGATGGCGGTGGCCGACAGGGACAGCGCCATGCCGAGCACCAGCGCGCCGGCGCCGCCGAGACCCAGCAGCAGGGCCGCCGCCAGGATGACCGCCGCAGTGATGGCGAACTGGGCGAGGCCCAGCCCGAAGATATCACGGCGCATCGCCACCAGCCGCGATAGCTTCAGCTCCAGCCCGACCACGAACAGCAGCAGCACGACCCCGAGTTCGGCCACGGCGCTGACCGTCGCGGCGTCGTTGAACAGCCGCAGCCCATGCGGGCCGATCACCAGCCCGGCCGCCAGATAGCCGATCACCGCCCCGAGGCCAAGACGACGGAACAACGGCACCGCGATCACGGCGCCCGCACAGAAGATCAGGATCGGCGTGATGAAACTTGTATCGGGATGATCGGCCATCGGGTCCGCGGAGGTCGAGTTTCGCCGCACCATAGGCAAACCGGTCCGCCGGGGCGAGGGCCGATCCGCCGACGTGGCCTTGCATGGCTGCAGGTCGCCATCTTGACCTGTCGCCGCGGCCTGTCCACAAACGCGGATCGAGGCCGCGATCCGCCATGACCGACACCAAGCCGCCCCTCTCCGTGCTGCTTTGCGCCCCGCGCGGCTTCTGCGCCGGGGTGGTGCGGGCGATCGACGCGGTCGAGCAGGCCCTCTTGCGCTACGGGGCGCCTGTCTATGTCCGCCACGAGATCGTCCACAACCGCTTCGTCGTCGACGGGCTGCGCCGCAAGGGGGCAATCTTCGTCGACGATCTGACCGAGGTCCCCGCCACCGGCGCGCCGGTGATCTTCTCGGCCCATGGGGTGCCCAAGGCCGTGCCGGCGGAGGCCGCCGGGCGGGACCTGTTTGCCATCGATGCCACCTGTCCGCTGGTCACCAAGGTGCACCGCGAGGCCGAGATCCATCATCGCCGCGGCCGCACCGTGGTGCTGGTCGGCCACGCCGGCCACCCCGAGGTGGTCGGCACCATGGGCCAACTGCCGGACGGCGCCGTGATCCTGGTCGAGACGCTGGCCGATGTCGCCGCGCTCGTGCCGCCCGATGCCGGCGCGTTGGCTTTCGTCACCCAGACCACCCTGTCGGTGGACGACACCCGCGAGATCGTGGATGCGCTGCGCGCCCGGTTTCCGGCCATCGTCGCCCCCCACAAGGAGGACATCTGCTACGCCACGACCAACCGGCAGGAGGCCGTCAAGGCGGTTGCGCCGCGGGTCGACGCCATGCTGGTGGTGGGCTCGCCGAACTCCTCGAACTCGCAGCGCCTGCGCGAGGTCGCCGAGCGCGCCGGCTGCAGGGTCTCGCGCCTGGTGCTGCGCGCCGCCGACATCGATTGGGACGAGCTCGGCACCATCGGGTCCCTTGGCCTGACCGCGGGTGCCTCGGCCCCCGAGGTGCTGGTCGAGGAAATCCTCGAGGCCTTTGCCGAACGCTACGATCTCACCGTCGAGACCGTCTCCACCGCCGACGAGAGCGTATTTTTTCCGTTGCCGCGCGATCTGCGCCCCGCGGCGGAGTAGTCCGTGGCCGTCTACACGGAGATTGCGGACGACGAACTCGCAAGTTTCGTCGCCCACTACGACATCGGGCCGGTGCTCTCCGCAAAGGGGATTGCCGAGGGCGTCGAGAACTCGAACTTTCTCCTCCACACCGGCACGGGCTTCTACATCCTGACGCTTTACGAAAAGCGGGTGCGCGAGGCCGACCTGCCGTTCTTCATCGCGCTGATGCAGCACCTGGCCGACCGTGGCCTCACCTGTCCGCTGCCGGTGCGACGGCGTGACGGCGGCGCGCTTGGCCGGCTCGCCGACCGACCGGCCTGCATCGTCACCTTCCTCGACGGCATGGGCGTGCGCCGTCCCGGCGTCGGCCATTGCGGCGCTGTCGGCGAGGCGCTGGCCCGCCTGCACCGCGCTGGCGCCGATTTCACCATGGCGCGCGCCAATGCATTGTCGGTGGCAGGCTGGCGGCCGCTCTACGAGGCCGCCGCGGAGCGCGCCGACACGGTGACGCCGGGCCTGGCCGACGCCACGGCCCGGGCGCTGGCAGACCTCGAGGCCAGCTGGCCTGCCGGGCTGCCGACCGGCGTCATCCACGCTGACCTGTTTCCCGACAATGTGTTCTTCATCGGCCAGCGCCTGTCCGGGCTGATCGACTTCTACTTCGCCTGCACCGATGCGCTCGCCTATGACCTCGCCATCGGCCTCAACGCCTGGTGCTTCGAGGCCGATGGGTCGTTCAACCTGACGAAGGGGAGGGCGATGATCGCCGGCTACGAGCGGGTCAGGCCGCTTGACGATGCCGAGGTGGCGGCCCTGCCGGTGCTGGCCCGCGGCGCTGCGCTGCGCTTCATGCTGACCCGCCTGGTCGACTGGCTCAACGTGCCGCCCGGCGCCATGGTGCGGCCGAAGGATCCGCTGGAGTACTACCGCAAGCTGCGGTTCCACCAGCGCGTCATGACCGCCGCGGACTATGGCCGCGTCGGCCCTGGCGCGGCCGCATGAGCGGTCCGCGCGTCACCATCTACACCGATGGCGCCTGCTCGGGAAATCCCGGCCCGGGTGGCTGGGGCGCGCTGCTGCTGTGGGGCGAAAGCCGCAGGGAACTGTGCGGCGGCGAGCCCGCCACCACCAACAACCGCATGGAGCTGACCGCCGCCATCATGGCGCTGGAGGCGCTGAAGCGGCCGGTCGCCGTCGACCTGTGGACCGACAGCCAGTATCTGCGCCAGGGCATCACCGGCTGGCTGCATGGCTGGAAGGTCAATGGCTGGAAGACGGCGGACCGCAAGCCGGTGAAGAATGTCGAGCTGTGGCAGCGGCTCGACGAGGCGCGCAAGCGCCACGACGTCGCCTGGCACTGGGTCAAGGGCCATGCCGGCCATCCCGAGAACGAGCGCGTCGATGCGCTCGCCCGGGAGGGCATGACGCCTTTCCTGCCGCCCCGTCCGGCTCCGCCTCCGGGACCGGGGCCTGAGCAGGACGATCTGGCCTGAGCGCGGCTCAGAGCTGCTTCAGCAGCGCCTCGGCGCCCGAGACGTCGGCCTTGGAGGGAGTGTCCTCGACATTGAGGACCGACACCACGCCGTTATCGACCACCATGGAATAGCGCTGCGAGCGCGTGCCGAGGCCGAACCCGGTGCCGTCCAGAGCCAGCCCGATCGCCTTGGTGAAGTCGCCATTGCCATCCGACAGGAAGGTGATCGAGCCTTCGCCGCCCGTCGCCTTGGCCCAGGCCGTCATCACGAACACGTCGTTGACGCCGGTCACGCAGATCGCGTCGACGCCCTTGGCCAGGATGGCCTCGGCATGGGTGATGTAACCCGGCAGGTGGTTCTTGTGGCAGGTGGGTGTGAAGGCGCCGGGCACTGCAAACAGCACGACCTTGCGACCCTTGAAGATCTCGTCGGTGCTGCGGGCGGCGGGGCCGTCGTCGGTCATGATGCGGAACGTGGCCGCGGGAAGGCTGTCGCCGACTGCGATGCTCATCAGG
>JBMOJG010000257.1:0-5343 GCA_049316925.1 Alsobacter sp.
CCTCGATGCGCTTGGCGATGGCGATCTCGCCCTCGCGCGACAGCAGCTCGACCGAACCCATCTCGCGCAGATACATGCGTACGGGGTCGTCGGTGCGGTCGGTCGGCTCGGCCTTCTCGGCGCGGGCGGGCAGCTGGCGAGGCGCCTCGACCAGGTCGCCGGGCTCGTCGTCGTCATCGGCGTCGGCGGCGGCCGCGGCGGCGGCGGTGGTCGGCTCGGCGCGCTCGCCGTCGGCCTCCTCGGACTCGACCACGTTGATGCCCATCTCGTTGAGCATCGCCAGCACGTCCTCGATCTGCTCGGACGTGACCTCCTCGGACGGCAGGACCTCGTTCAGCTCCTCATAGGTGACATAGCCCCGCTTCTTGGCGAGCTTGATCATCCGCTTGACGGCCTGATCGGAAAGATCGAGCAGCGGGCTGTCGGTCTGCGGGGCGTCCGTGCCGTCGGCTTCGGTCTTGTCGGTCGTTTTCGTCGCCATCGCCTGTCGCTCCACGCCTGCTTCCGGACTCGTGCCGCCGGGCTCTGTTCCAACGCACGATGGCCGCGGCGCGACTCAGTCCCGCCGCCTGCCTGCACGTCCCCTGACGGACATCCTTGGGGGATGAAAGTCGCGAAACCCTTAAGTCACCCTTAACCCTACCGGCGCGTTACGCCGCCGACGGCGGGCACACCGCACCCGCCGGACCGTGCCGTGCGCCCCGCCTCAGCGACGCGCTCCGGCCGGGCGGTTTCGGCCGCCCTCCGTCCTGTCAATCTCGGCCTCGGTGCCCTCGAGCGCCGACAATTGCTCGCGCAGGTCGCGAATCCAGGCCAGGTTGACCTCGCTTCCGTCCTGCGTGAACGCCGCTTCCGCCATGCTGAGTTCGTTATGTAGCGTCAGCGCGCGGTGATGCAAGACCATGGCCTGACGCACACTTTCCCTCACTGCGCCGGGATCGCCCCGGGAGTCAAGGCACCAGCGGTCGCCGGGACGGACCGCGGCGACGAGCCTCGCCATGGCGGGCGCGAGCCCCCGACGGTCCAGGAAGGCGTCGGTGTCCGCCCCTTCGCCGCCGCCGCGCAGCGCGTCGAGATCGACCAGCGACTGGCGCAGCCGGCGGGCATCGTCGTGGGCGAAGGCGACGTCGGCCAGCGATTCCCCCTGCTCGCGCAGCAGGTCGGGATGGGCGGCCAGCGCGCTGAGGATCAGTGCCTCGCGCGGCGAGACGGCGGACGAGCGGGCGAACAGGGCGCTGCGGGCGAGGCTCTCGCTGGCGCGCATCGGCTCGGGCGGGCCGCCGCCCGCGCCGCGCCAGCGAGCCGTGCCGCGCGGCTGGAAGCGCTCGCCGGGACGACCGCCGCCGGCGCCGTTGGGGCGACCTCCACTGCTGCGGCCGGCCTGCGGCAGCAAGGCGCGGAGCTTCTGGTCGATGTCGGCGCGGTAGTGGCGGCGCAGGTCCTCGTCCTTCACGGCGGCCAGCACCTCGCGCAGCCGGCGCTCCAGCGCCGCGCGGCGCTCGGGCGTGTCGAGCGGCCCGGCCTCGACCTCTCGCGACCACAGCAGCGCGCTGAGCGGCATCGCCGCCTCCAGCACGCGGGCGATGGCCGCGGGACCGCCGGAGCGGGCGAGGTCGTCGGGATCCTGGCCCTCGGGCAGCAGGGCGAAGCGCACGGATTTTCCCGGCTGCAGCAGCGGCAGCGCCACGTCGATCGCCCGCCAGGCGGCGCGGCGCCCGGCCTTGTCGCCATCGAAGCACAGGATCGGCTCGTCGGCCATGCGCCACAGCAGGGCCAGCTGCTCGGCCGTCAGCGCCGTGCCGAGCGGCGCCACGGTGTGGCGGATGCCGGCCTCGCTCATGGCGATGACGTCGACATAGCCCTCCACCGCCACCACGGTGCCGGCATCGTGGGCGGCCTTGCGGGCGTTGTGGTGGTTGTAGAGCACGTGGCCCTTGTGGAAGAGCGGCGTCTCCGGGCTGTTGAGGTATTTGGCGGGCACATCGGCCGCCAGCGCGCGACCGCCGAAGGCGATCGGCCGGCCGCGGACATCGGCGATGGGAAACATCAGCCGGTCGCGGAAGCGGTCATACGGCACCGCGATGTCCTCGGCGTGGACCAGCAGGCCGGCCTCGATCATCATCTCGGCCGGCACGGACTTGCCGGCGAGATGGTCGCGCAGCGCGAATTTCTCCGCCAGCGCATAGCCAAGGCCGAAGCGTTCGCGCACCTCCGGGCCGAGGCCACGGTTCTCGCAGTAGCTGCGGGCGGCGGCGCCGGCGCGGCTCTCCAGCTGGCTGCGGAAGAAGGCAACGGCCAGCGCCATCACCTCGTGCAGCGAGCGGGTCCTGCGGTCCTGCTCCTGCGCCTCGCGGGATTCGACGGGGAGGGCGACGCCGGCGAGGCCGGCGAGCTTCTCCACCGCCTCGGGGAAGCTCAAGCCCTCGGTCTCCATCACGAAGCCGAAGATGTCGCCGTGCTTGCCGGAAGAGAAATCGTGGAAGAAGCCCTTCTGGTCGTTGACGAAGAAGGACGGGCTGCGCTCCTGGTTGAAGGGCGACAGGCCCTTCCACTCGCGCCCGGCCTTCTGCAGGCGCACGCGCTTGCCCACGACCTCCGAGACCGGAAGCCGCGCCCGAATCTCCTCGAGCAGGGTGGGCGAAAAGCGCATGGACGATGAGATATAGCGCATGCGCGGCCGTGCCGGGAGAGCGCGGCAGTTAACCCCGCAATCCACAAGGGCGAGGGGCGCCGAGGGGCGGATTGTCAGCCCGCCGCGTGGTGGCCGTGCCTGTCTGAGGAAAACGGTTTGGGGCTGGGGCTGGGGCTCGCCATCATCATGCCGGTCCGGCCGCAAGCCGTTCGTCCTCTGACGGTGGCACAAGTTGGTTGTCGGAAACCGCGCCTATCCGTGCCTCGACTGACCCGGCCCTGACACGACCAAGACCCGACGGCGGTTCGATCAACCTCCCGCAGAGACCTTGGAGGAAACGTTGGCCATCCACCGCCCGGCGCGCTTGATGCGGTGGGACAATGCGTGATGAGCCGCGTCCCGGCGCAGGCGGTGGTTTGGGCCGAAGTCGAGCGCGAGAACGGATCGTGCCGCAGTCTTGCTCTTGCCGGCCTTTGCCAGCGTTTGGATGCCGTTCCGGGCGGCAGGATCCCACACCGCTTCGCACGCTTCGGCGCAAAGCTCGTACAAGCATTCGATCCACGCATGCAGGTCTTGAAGGTCGATCTGCGGCTGCCCTGAATGGAGCGCACGCTCCAGCGCCCGGCGAATGACCAGCAGAGCCAGCGGTGACGTGCTCGCAACCTGACGGAGACGATCGGGCCAGCGCTTGCCGCAGACGAGCCCCGACATCAGGAATTCATGCATTGCGGCTCCGAGCGTGTCGCCATCGAGGCGGCCGTCGTCGATAAGGACGATCAGCGCGTCGATCGTCGCCTGCGTGGTTGCGGCATCGATGCCGTTCAGGCCGCGGCACAGCATGAACAGCGCCATGGGGCTGACGGGCACGTCCGGGTCGAGGATCAACGTCAGTCCGTAGGTCACCGGTACGTTGGGTGGGCGGTCTTCGAAACGGCCATCCCGCATACAGGCGGCTTTCGAAGCAAGCGCAAACACTGGGTCGGGATGCTGAGGCCAAAGAGTTGGTGCCCAGGTCCCGATTCGGACCCGCGCTTCGTCCAGGTACCAATTGAGCGTCTCGATTCGTCGAGGATCGCAGAGCGACATGGTCGTCAGGCAAGCGTTGGGACTGAGGTCGCTGTTCAGCAACGTGACGGAGGTTGAAGGTGCGTGGCCTTCGGCCGGGTTGCTACATGTATTTTCATGCGACAATAGATCAATGCGCGTAGAAACGCAGTTGTATATCTTGTCGCGATATTTGTTCGTGAATTTCTTGTGCGCGACCCGCGCGTGATAGTTCGGCGGCAAGTCGGCGCCCATCATGCTCTTGCCGAGCAGGACTGCGATCTGCGGGTCGGGATCGAACGGCGCCCTGGCTCGCGCGGCAGCAACCCACAGTGATGCGGTCTTGCCGAACGTCTCATCGCCGCCGAGCGCGTAGCGCAGCGCGGCGCCCCACTCGCCACCGAGGATCCTTGCAACGCCCAGAGCCTCGGCGCGGCGATCCGGTGCCAGTCGCAACAGCGCCAGGCACTGGTCGGCGATGCCAAGCGATGGCGCTGGGCCATCCGCGGTGGCGGCCCTGCTGCGCTCCACCAGGATCTCCGGATCAATCCAGAAGCCGCGGTGCGTCGGGGCACTCAGCTGGGTGAAGCGCTGCCGTGCCCGGATGGCATGGGCCATGGCGTCGGTGCGCAAGACCATTGCGGCGCGGGGATCCGTCTCGCTGACGTCAAACTGGATCGGGCTCGCTGCCGTGAATGCCTGAAGCACGATCTGAAGTGCGCCGCGCGGCGTTGCCCAGCAGCCGCCGCCGGAGTGTTGTTGCGGCTTGTAACGCCTGAGGGCCTTTGCGAGCGGCGACAAGAGGACCGTGTCGTCCACGGGTCGATCCGCGGCAAACCTCAATGCGGCGGCCAGCACGCGCTCGACACGATCGAGATCTTCAGGATGCTCGATCGCCACAAGGGCTTCGTCGATGAACTCCTCAAAGGTTGCGATCGGGACAACCCGGTTCTCCACGGCCAGCCGAGGAACATCCATGCCATCGAAGACCGCTCGCGGCACGTCATCGGCGAGCGTCTCCAGCGCGCTCAGCGCCGCATCCACGCCAGCCAGTCGCCGCAGGTCATCCGGCAGCGCCGATGCAGCCTGTTTCAGGGGCTCGACCGCGGATTCGCCCCCCCCTGCAGGCGGCGCCGGCCGGGCCTCTGCCGTGGCCTGGCTCAGGACCGCAACCAGACGCGGCCGCAGTGATGGCGACACGACCGCGAGCCTCGCGTTGATCGCAGCTTTCACGTCATCGTCGAGCCTGAAACCGTTGCGCTCGATCAGGTCAAGACCAGCCTTCTGCACGTCGGCCTTCGGATGTTCCAGGGCAATGGCCGCGAGGCGCATTGCAGCGGCGGACTGGTCGGGTGCCGCCTCGGCCGCTCGCGCCAGCATGCCGAGCGCAGTGCGCACTGTCGCTGCCGCCGGTGCGAACATCACCGGTTCGATCCGGTCAACGAGGAGCCCTGCATCAAGCAACCCGGCGTTTTGCACGCTCTCCAGAGCGCGAATCGCCATGGAAACTGTCGGAGCCACCGGGCTGGTGAGCAGGTCCGCGTAGCGCTCCGCCCGTGCCGCGCGCTCGGGCAAGGTCGGTTGCAGCAATTCGTGGAAGCGCGAGAACCAGCCTGCGCGCCACGGAGAAAATCCGCGACCCAGCGCGTCAAGGCTCGCGTCGAGCA
>JBMOJG010000258.1:0-5331 GCA_049316925.1 Alsobacter sp.
GCGGTCGAGACCACCCGTGGTGCGATCGGCTGCGCCCGGGTCGGCGTCGCCGTCGCCGGCCACGCGGGCGTGCTGGCCGGCATGGCCGGCTTCCGCCTGCCCGTCGAGACCTGGCCGCTCGTCGCCTTCGTGTCGGAGCCGCTGAAGCCGGTGCTCGACACCTGCATCAACTGCCCGCAGACGCATGTCTACGTGAACCAGTCCGACAAGGGCGAACTTGTCATCGGCGGCGGGCCGGATCCCTATCGCGGCCATGCCCAGCGCGGCGAGTGGGAGACGGTGGAGGCGGTGACCCGGTCGCTGCTGGACCTCTTCCCGCTCTGGGGCCGCGTCAAGCTGCTGCGCCAATGGGCCGGCATGATCGATGTCGCCTACGACACCAGCCCCATCCTGTCGCGCTCGCCGCTCGACAACCTGTTTCTCAGCGTCGGCTGGGGCTCCGGCGGCTTCAAGGCCATCCCGGCCGGTGGCGAGGCCTTCGCCCGCCTGATCGCGACGGGCGAACCGGATGATCTCACCGCCCCGTTCCGTCTCGACCGGTTCCGCGAGGGTCGGCCACTGTTCGAGACCGCCAGCGCCTCGGCAAGGGGCTGAGGATGCTGATGCCCTGCCCCCATTGCGGACGCCGGCCGGTGGCGGAGTTTCGCTATGGCGGTGAGGACGGTGCAGGCCGCCCGTGCGGCGACATGGTGCTGGACGGGGACGCGCTGGCAGACCGGCTCTACGGCTTCGACAACCCCAAGGGCGTGTCGCCCGAGTGGTGGCAGCATGTCGCCGGATGCCGCGCCTGGTTCAGGCTGACCCGCGACACGGCGACGGACCGGGTCCTCGGGGGCGAGCCATGACCGCCCCCCGCCTCGCCGGCAGCGCCATCGACCGGACGGTGCGGCTCGGCTTCCGCTTCGACGGCCGCAGCCTTTACGGCCACCCGGGCGACACACTGGCCTCGGCGCTGCTGGCCAATGGCGTCGACGTGGTCGGTCGCAGCTTCAAGCTGCATCGGCCGCGCGGCATCATGGCGGCCGGACCGGAGGAGCCGAACGCCTTCGTTCATGTGCTCGCCCCGGTCGAGGAGCCGAACGCGCTCGCGACCACGGTGCCGCTGGTCGAGGGGCTGGAGGTCAGGTCGGTGCACGGCATGCCAAGCGCCGGCTTCGACCTGCTGGCGCCGCTGCGGGTTCTGGGGCGGTTCCTGCCGGCGGGATTTTACTACAAGACCTTCATTCACGCTCCTTTCGGGGGCCGGGGCGGCAATGCATGGCCGCGCTGGGAGCCGCTGATCCGGCGGCTCGCCGGGCTCGGCCCGGGCCCGTCTGCGCCTGATCCGCTGCCGTCGGAGACGCGCGGCGAGCATGTCGACGTGCTGGTCGTCGGCGCCGGCCCGGCAGGGCTCGCCGCCGCGCTGACCGCAGCGGAGGGCGGTGCGCAGGTCCTGCTGGTCGAGGACGGACCCGAGCCTGCGGCGGCGTCCGGATGGCGACCGGACTGTGCAGGGTCGGCCGCTCTCGCGACCGTGCTGGCGCAGGTGCGCGCCCATCCGGGAATTACCCTGCTGTGCGACGCCGCGGCGCTCGGACTGCATCACGACGGACTCGCCACCGTGCACGAGCGCCGCCCGGCGGAGGCGTTCCTGCGCGACCGGCTGCGCAAGGTGCGCGCCGGCCGCGTCGTGCTGGCAACCGGCAGCATCGAGCAGCCGCTGGTGCTGGCCGGCAACGACCGACCCGGCGTCATGCTGGCTGGAGCGGCAGCAACCTATCTCGCGCGATACGGCGTGCTCGCCGGCCGCAGGGCCGTGCTGATCGCCAACAATGCGGAGGGCCCGGCTGCCGCGGCCGCGCTGCGCGCCGCCGGCCTCGAGCTGGCAGCCATTGTGGACATGGGTGGCACGCTGGCAGCGGACACTGACACCCCTCGTATCGTCGCGCCCGCGGCCCTCTCGATCCGTGGCGGACGCCGCGTCCGCGCCGTGCATGCCATGGACCGCGACGGCAAGGGGCAGACGGTAGCGTGCGATCTTGTGCTGGTGTCGGGCGGTTTCCAGCCGACGCTGGCACTGTGGACCCAGGCCGGCGGCGGCGTCGCCTGGTGCGAGCCGGCCCAGGCCCTGCTGCCGACAGGCGACGTGCCGGGCGTCGCCATCTGCGGCTCAGCCGCCGGTGTGACAGGTCTGAACGCCGCCATGGCCCACGGCCGTGCAGCAGGTTCGAGATCCTCCGGCTCCGCCTTCGGACACGGCGTTGCCTGTGCGCCCGTGCTGGCTGTGGCGCCGCTACGCCGGGGCGAGGCGGCCTTTGTCGACATCCACAACGACGTCACCGCCGACGACATCGTCCTGGCTCTGCGGGAAAACTTCCGCGCCATCGACCATGTGAAGCGCTACACCACGCTGGGCATGGGGCCCGACCAGGGCCGCACCTCGGCCCGCAACGGGGCCGTTCTGGCGGCAGGGCCGGACGGCCCCTCCCGCGCGATCCGCACCACCACCATGCGTCCGCCCTGGCGTCCGGTGCCGTTCGCCGCCGTCGCCGGCACGCGCGCCGGCCCGCTGGCAGCGCCGTTCCGCACCACGCCGCTCACCGCCCGGTTCGAGGCGATGGGGGCGGTCATGTACGAGGCTGGCGCCCTGTGGCGCCGCCCCGGCTACTATCCACACCCTGGCGAGACGCTGGACGACGCCGCCCGCCGCGAGGCGCTGGTGGTGCGCAACAGCGTCGGTGTCTATGACAGTACGCCGCTCGGCAAGATCACGGTGGCGGGGCCGGACGCCGCACGGTTCCTCGACCTCGTCTATGCGGGGCGCATCGGCAGCATGAAACCCGGTACAGGTCGCTACGGCCTGATGCTGCGCGAGGATGGCCGGGTCTTCGACGACGGCGTCGTATTCCGCCATGCGGACGATCGATTCGTCGTGACGACGACCACCGGCAATGCCGCGTCCGTCCTGTCGTGGCTCGAATACCTGAAGGCCGTTGCCTTCCCCGGCCTTGACCTGTGCCTGCTCGATATCGGCGAGCAATGGGCCGACATCTGCGTCTGTGGCCCCCGCGCGCGCGCCGTCATGGCCAGGGTGACGGATGGCATCGACCTTAAGCGCGAGGCCTTCCCGTTCATGGCGGTGCGGCACGGCGAGGTCGCCGGGGTGCCGGCCCTGGTCAAGCGGGTCGGCTTCACCGGCGAACTCAGCTTCGAGATCTGGACGGCCCGGCGCCATGCGGTCGCGGTCTGGGACGCGGTGATGGCCGCCGGCATGGAGTTTGGCATCACTCCGGTGGGATCGGAGACCAGCCATCTGCTGCGGGTCGAGAAGGGCTTCCTGTCCGTCGGCCACGAGGTCGACGGCATCGCCAACCCCTTCGACCTCGGCCTGGGACGGCTGGTGGCCATGGACAAGCCCGACTTCGTCGGCCTGCAGGCCCTGCGGCGCGATCTCGCCGACACGCGGCCGCGGCCGGAGCTCGTCGGCCTGCTGGTCGAGGACGGTCCGCGCCTGCCCGAGGGCGCGCCGGTGGTGGATGGGTCGCGCCTGTCGCCGGGGTTTGTCACCGCCTCGGTGGACAGCCCGGTGCTGGGGCGGCCGGTGGCGTTGGCGCTGCTCGAGGGCGGACGCTCGCGCCTCGGCGCCACGGTGACGGTCGAGGCCGACGGCGCCGCAAGGTCCTGCCGCATGGTGGCGCCGGTGTTCCACGATCCTGCGGGTGAGAGGCTCAGAGCCTGACATGCCGTACAGCCCCACTATCCGCGCCGCCCCGGCCCGCCCGATGATCGCCGTCGAGGCCGGACCGTCAGACCTCGGCGCTGTCGCGGGCGCGCTGGGAGCGGTGCTGCCGGACTGCGGGGCCTCGGTGACGGCGGTGGGCGGCACGCTTCACCGCTTCGGGCCGGTCTCGCTGCTGTGGATCGGCGCTCCGGACGCACCGGCACCCGATCCATCCGTGCTGGACGCCACGCCCGCGGCGGGTGCCCGTATCATCTGCGATGTTTCCGATGCACATGGCTGGATCGACCTGTCCGGCAGAGATGCGCTTTCCGTATTGGCGCAGGGCGTCGCGCTGGACCTGCGCGCCGGTGCGTTTCCGCCCGGCACGGCCGTGCGCACCCTCGCCTTCGGCGTCGAGGTGATGCTGCGCCGGACCGCACCGGACAGCTTCGCGATTGCGTGCCGGGCGAGCTATCACGACTTCCTGCTGGCCCGCCTGCGGCTTGCCGCCGACCCCGCCGGGGAGGCCCGCTGATGGCGATCACGCTGCGCCAGGTCGAGACCTTCCGCGCCGTCATGGACACCGGATCGATGACCCGCGCGGCCGAGCTGCTCGGCGTGTCGCAACCGACCGTCAGCCGGCTCATCGCCGACATGGAGGCGGAGATCGGCCTCGTCCTGTTCGAGAGGGGTGGCCGTGTCGTGCAGCCGACGCCGGAGGCGCTGGCCATCGGCGAGGAGGTGGAGCGCAGCTTTGCGGGGCTGGCGCAGATCGACGCGATGGCGCGGTCCCTCAGCGTTGCCCCACGTCTGAAGATCACCGTCGTGCCCAGTCTCGTGCCGGTGCTGGCCGACACCGTGCTGGCCGGCTTTGCCCGGGTGCGGCCCAACGTGACCGTATCGCTGGATGTCCAGACGACGCGGCGCACGCTGGAGGACATTGTCAGCCGCCAGGCCGACCTCGGCATCACGTTCGAGCCGGTCAACGACCCCGCCTTCACGGTGACGGTGATCGGCCATGCCGAGGCCGCCTGCGTCATCCCCGCCAGACATCGCCTGGCCGGCGATGCGGGACCGGTCGCCATCGCGCAGCTGCAGGGGGAGCCGTTCGTCGCCTTCATGCCAGACGCGCTGTTCCGCCAGCGGCTGGACCGCATGCTCGGCCTCGCCGGCATACAGGTTCGCGTGCGGGCCGAGGCACGCACCACCGAGGCGGCCTGCCGCATGGCTGCTGCACTGCCGGCCATCACCGTGGTGCCGTCAGGCCGCGTCGATGTCGGCGAGGGCCGGCTCGTGGTGCGGCCCCTCGCACCGGCTATCGTCTCGGATGTGGTCGTCGCGCTGCCGGCCGGGCGCCCGCCTTCCGGCGTCGCGAGTGATTTCCTGACCTTTGTGGCGGAGCTCGGTCCCGCCGCCCTCGACACCGCTTCCCGGAGGACGCCATGAGCCCGACACCGGACACAGCCGACCTGCCCTTCATCAACGCGCCGGTCCGGGCCATGCCGCTTTTTGCCGGCGTGCCCGGCCCGGATGACCGGGATGCCGTGTACCTGCATCTCAACGAGAGCCCCTGGCCACCGGCACCTGCTGTCGTCGCGGCGATTGCGGCAGCGGCGGCGCGGGTGAACCGC
>JBMOJG010000259.1:0-5319 GCA_049316925.1 Alsobacter sp.
CGCCGGCGACCAGCGCGAGGCTGCCAGCAAGGAGGAGCGCGGCGTGGCGCTGCCGGTTTGTCATCGGTACCGTCTCCATCAGGTGGGCTTCGGCCACGGTGTTTCGGCAACCGGCGTGAGCGGTCCCTTGCCGGCGAACCACGATACTATGTTGTCGACGACGAGTTGTCCCATCAACCGCCGGGTGTGATGGGAGCCCGACCCGACGTGCGGCAGCAGGACCACATGGTCCATCGCCTTCAGTGCGTCCGGCACCTTCGGCTCGTGCTCGAACACGTCGAGGCCCGCCGCCATGATGGTGCGGGCCTCCAGGGCCGCGATCAGCGCGGTCTCGTCGACGACACTGCCGCGGCCGATATTGATCAGCGTGCCGTTCGGGCCGAGCGCCGCCAGGACCTCGGCATTGATCAGGTGATGCGTCTCCGGTCCGCCCGGCGCGACGCTGATCAGGATGTCGACGGCTGCCGCCATGCCGGTGAGGGTCGGATAATAGGTGTAGGGCACATCAGCCTGCTGGCTGCGGCCGTGATAGCCTATCTCAAGCCCGAAGGCCTCGCAGCGACGGGCGATGGCCTTGCCGATGCGGCCGAGTGCCAGGATGCCAACCTTGCGGCCGCGCAGCGTGTTGTGGGTCAGCGGATAGGGGCCCTTGGCATCCCAGTGCCCGGCGCGCAGCCAGCGCTCGGCCTGCGGCAGTTCGCGCACGGTCATCAGCAGCAGGCCGAGGCAGGTGTCGGCCACCTCCTCGCTCAGCACGTCCGGCGTGTTCGTGACAACGATGCCGTTGCGACCGGCCCAGATGGCATCGACCGAGTCGTAGCCGACGCCGAAATTGGCGATGATCTCGAGGCCCGGGAGCCGCTGCATGAAGGCTCCGTCCATGCGCGCATGGCCTCCCGTGGCGACGGCGCGGATCCGCGGCCCGACCTCGGCCAGGAAGGCGTCCCTGTCTGCCACGTCGTGCAGCCTGTGCAGCGTGAAGGCGGCGTCCAGTCCGTCCACGACCAGTGGCATCATGGCGCCAGTCATCAGCACGTCGATCGACTTCAAGTCATCCTCCTCTGGCGCGATTCCGGCCCTATGCGGCCGGTATAGCGCAAATTCAACCGTTTCAGACGGCCGATTCTGCAGCTGCCTTGATTTCACGCCCGTGCATGCAATGATGGCGGCGGAAGCGGGGCCGGGCAAGCCGGTTTCGGTCTGCGCGCCGCATCCCAAACGCAGCACTGCTCGCCGACACGTGGCATGGCCCGTGGCGAGACTGGGAGGACAGCATGGCGTCCGTGGAAATCCGCGACGTGAAGAAGGCCTATGGCACCACTGCGGTGATCCATGGGGTGAATATCGGCATCAACGACGGCGAGTTCGTGATCCTCGTCGGGCCGTCTGGATGCGGGAAATCGACCCTCCTGCGCATGATTGCCGGGCTCGAGAACATCACCGGCGGCGAGATCCTCATCGGTGACCGCGTCGTCAACGACGTGCCGCCGAAGGAACGCGATATCGCGATGGTGTTCCAGAACTACGCGCTTTACCCGCACATGACGGTCGCCGACAACATGGCGTTCTCGATGAAGCTGCGCGGCGCGCCACGCAGCGAGATCGACGCGCGCGTCAACAAGGCGGCCGGCATTCTCGGCCTGATGCCGCTGCTCGAGCGCTATCCGCGCCAGCTCTCCGGCGGCCAGCGCCAGCGCGTCGCCATGGGCCGCGCCATCGTGCGCGATCCGCAGGTGTTCCTGTTCGACGAGCCGCTGTCCAACCTCGACGCCAAGCTGCGCGTGCAGATGCGCACCGAGATCAAGGAGCTGCACCAGCGGCTGAAGACGACGACCGTCTATGTGACGCACGACCAGATCGAGGCCATGACCATGGCTGACAAGATCGTGGTGATGCATGACGGCATCGTCGAGCAGATGGGCGCGCCGCTCGATCTCTATGACCGCCCGGCGAACCTGTTCGTCGCCGGCTTCATCGGCTCGCCGGCGATGAACTTCATCAAGGGCAAGATCCGTGCGGGCTCGTCGCCAAGCTTCGTCGCCGACAGCGGCGCGGTGTACCCGCTCACCACGGCGCCGGCCGGTTCCGACGGCCGCCCCGTGACCTACGGGATCCGGCCGGAGAACTTCCAGCTGTCGGCGAGCGGCCTTCCGGCCGAGGTCGTCGTTGTCGAGCCGACCGGGTCGGAGACCCAGGTGGTCGCCAAGATCAGCGGCCAGGAGCTGGTCTGCGTGTTCCGCGAACGGGTCAAGGCCGGCCCGGGCGAGACCATCACGATCGCGCCCGATCCGGCGCTGGTGCACCTGTTCGATTCCGAGACCGGCAAGCGTCTCGTCTGACCGTCTTGCGCCGCGGCGGCCTTCGTCGCGGCGCCCTCCTGTCCGGTCCTGCCTCGACGCGGGTCCGGCTCACAAGCCACAACCACGGGAAGGAAACACCATGACGACTCTCGACCGTCGCTCGCTGGTCAAGGCCGGCGCCGCACTGGGTCTGGCCGGCGCGGCCGGGCTCAACAGCTTCGCGTCCGCTTGGGCGCAGACCTCGCCGTTTAAGCCCGAGCCCAATGCGTCCATCAGCCTGCTGCGCTGGAAGCGCTTCGTGCAGGCCGAGGACGACCAGTTCATGAAGATCGTCGAGGCCTTCACCAAGGCCACCGGCGTCAAGGTCAGCGTCTCCAACGAATCCTTCGACGACATTCAGCCCAAGGCGTCGGTCGCCGCCAACACCGGTCAGGGGCCCGACATGGTGTGGGGCCTGCACTCGCTGCCGCAGCTCTTCCCGGAGAAGTGCGTCGAGGTGGGTGATCTGGCCGACTATCTGGGCAAGAAGTATGGCGGCTGGGCGCCCGCGCCCGAGGCCACCTGCAAGCACAAGGGCAAGTGGATCGCCATCCCGGTGGCGGTCAACGGGGGCTATATCAACTATCGCATTTCGGCCGTCGAAAAGGCCGGGTTCAAGGGCGTGCCGGGCGACACAGCCGGTTTCCTCGAGCTCTGCAAGGCCCTGAAGAAGAACAACACGCCCGCGGGCTTTGCGCTGGGTCACGCATCCGGTGACGGCAATGCGTGGGTGCACTGGCTGCTGTGGTCGCACGGCGCCTATCTCGTCGACGAGAAGGAGAAGGTGATCATCAACTCGCCGGAAACCGCCAAGGCGCTGGAGTACGGCAAGGCGCTGTACGAGACCTTCGTTCCCGGCACCGCGTCGTGGAACGACTCGTCCAACAACAAGGCATTCCTCGCCGGTGAACTGTACCTGACGTCGAACGGCATCTCGATCTATGCCGCCGCCAAGGCGCAGAACATGACGGCGATTGCCGACGACATGAACCATGCGCTGTTCCCGGTCGGCCCCGTCGGCAAGCCGCAGGAGCTGCAGCTCACCTTCCCGCTGCTGACCTTCAAGTTCTCCAAGAATCCGAAGGCCTGCAAGGCGTTCGTCGCCTTCATGATGGAGGCGGACCAGTACAATCCGTGGATGGAGGCGGCCGCCGGTTACCTGACGCATCCGCTCAACGCGTTTGACGCCAACCCGGTATGGACCAAGGACCCTAAGAACACCGTGTTCCGCGATGCGGCCCGACGGACGCTGCCGGCCTCCGGCATCGGTCCCGTTGGCGAAAAGGCGGCTGCGGCCATCGCCGACTTCATCCTCGTCGACATGGTGGCCAACTACGCCACCGGGCGCGAGGACATCAAGGGCGCCATGGCGGTGGCCGAGCGGCAGGCCAAGCGCCTGTTCCGCTGATCCGGCGGCGATTCCGATGCCGGCGCTCCCCGTGGGGGCGCCGGCACCTTCGTCCGACCGACAGGCGCCGCTGCGCCCTGGAGTGACCGCATGACTGACAGCATCGCCAGGCGTCGGCCGAGCGCCTGGGACCGGCTGCGCATCAACCGCAACTGGCTGGGCTTCTGGTTCATGGTGCCGGCGGGGATCATCCTGCTGGCATTCCTGGCATATCCGCTGGGCAAGGGCGTGTGGCTGTCGTTCACCGACGCCAAGATCGGCCGTGATGGCACGTTCATCGGGCTTGAGAACTACGAGTGGCTCGGCGTGCCGTGGTCGAGCGATAGCGACGGCGTATTCTGGCAGTCGGTGTTCAACACGCTCGTCTACACCGGCTTCGCCTCGGTCGTGAAATTCATCGTCGGGCTTTATCTGGCGCTGCTTCTGAACCAAAATCTGCCGTTCAAGGCGCTGATCCGGTCGATCGTGCTCATTCCCTTCGTGGTGCCGACGGTACTGTCGGCGATCGCCTTCTGGTGGCTGTTCGACAGCCAGTTCTCGATCATTTCGTGGTCGCTGCGGCAGATGGGCGTCATCCAGACCAACATCAACTTCCTGGGCGATCCCAACAACGCACGTGCGTCGGTTATCTTCGCCAATATCTGGCGCGGCGTGCCCTTCATCGCCATCACGCTGCTCGCCGGCCTGCAGACGGTATCGCCTTCCCTGTATGAGGCAGCGACGCTCGACGGCGCGTCGAAGTGGCAGATCTTTCGCCACATCACCTTCCCGTTGCTGACGCCGATCATTGCCGTGGTGATGACCTTCTCTGTGCTTTTCACCTTCACCGACTTCCAGCTGATCTGGGCGATGACGCGCGGCGGCCCAGTGAACTCGACCCACCTGATGGCGACGCTGTCCTACCAGCGTGCCATCCTGGCCGGAAACCTCGGCGAGGGCGCCGCCATCGCCACCGCGATGGTGCCGTTCCTGCTCTTCGCCATCATGGTGTCGTGGTTCGGGCTGCAGCGCCGCAAATGGCAGCAGGGAGGCAGCGATGACTGACCAGCGCCTTCCCGCCCCGGGTGCGCGCCCGGGCCTCACCGACACGTCCGAGGGCATGGCCTATCTGGACACGCTGCCGCGCCGGGTGGTGTCGGTCTACCTGCCGCTGTTCGTGATCATCGTGGTGCTGATGTTCCCGTTCTACTGGATGGTCCTGACGGCCATCAAGCCGGACGAGCAGCTCATCGACATGGAGAGGTACAACCCATTCTTTGTCGTCTCGCCGACGCTGAAGCACATCAACAAGCTGCTGTTCGAGACGCAGTATCCGCTCTGGTTGTGGAACACGATGTACGTGTCGGTGGTCGCCACCGCGCTGGCACTGTTTGCCAGCGTGCTGGCCGCCTACGCCCTGGTGAGGATCCGGTTCCGCGGAGCCGCGTGGGTCGGCGCCGCGATCTTCCTCGCCTATCTGGTGCCGCCCTCGATCCTGTTCATCCCGCTGGCGACGATCATCCAGGCCTATGGGCTGTTCGACACGCCGCTGTCGCTGGTGCTGGTCTACCCGACGATCCTGATCCCGTTCTC
>JBMOJG010000260.1:0-5311 GCA_049316925.1 Alsobacter sp.
GCTCTGCCGATTCCTGACCACCTGCCGATCGAGTACGCGGCGCTGGCAGAGCCCATCGCGGTCGCCTGGCACGCGGTGCGCATCGGAGTGGAGCGACTGCACCTGCCTCTGGCGGCGTGCCGGGTGGTGGTGCTGGGCGGCGGCGCGATCGGACTGGCCTGCGCTGTGGTTGCCCGCCATTTTGGCGCTCATGACGTCCGCGTCGGGGAGACCAATCCGCTGCGGCGACGGACACTCGCGGCAGAAGGGCTGGACGCCTACGCGCCCGACGCCGCCGACATGCCTGCAGACAACACCGCCGATCTTGTCATCGACGCGGTTGGCGCGTCGTCGACCCGCGCCGCGGCCTGCCGCATGGCACGGCCTGGCGGCGTCATTGTCCATGTTGGCCTGCTGCCGGGCCATGAGGGCCTGGACGTCCGCAAGCTGACACTGCAGGAGATCACCCTCATCGGCTCCTATTGCTACACGCCGCAGGACTTCCGCCACACCGTCGGCGCACTGTCTGCAGATCGCCTCGGCGGCCTTGGCTGGTTCGAGGAACGGGCACTGCACGAGGGCAAGAACGCCTTCGCCGACATCGACACGGGAACCGCCCAGGCGGCCAAGATCGTGCTTCGCCCGTGATGTGACCGTCTGACCCGGCTTGGTCACGTCGATGGGTTGGACCGATGAGCCTTGGCGTCAAGCCGCGTTGGTTTCAGCAAGCCGTCACTCCGCCATCGACCAGCAGCACATGGCCGGTGATGAAGCTCGCGGCCGGCGAGAGCAGGAACCGGATTGCGGCGGCGACCTCTTGCGCCTCGCCAAACCGCCCCAGGGGGATCGAAGCAACCACGCGTACCTGCCGGGCCGCGTCGGCACGGGCAGCCGCCGTCATGGGGGTGGCAATCGGGCCGGGCGCCACGGCGTTGACACGCAACCCTTCGGGAGCCAGTTCCACCGCCAGGGCCTTGGCAAGGCCATTCAGCCCGGCCTTGGACGCCGCATAGGCGGCAGCGCGCGGATGGCCGATCAGCCCGATCTGGCTCGAGACCAGCACGATGGCGCCGGCGCCGGGTGGCCTTGTGGTGCTCTTCATGGCATGCGCCGCATCGCGGGCGAGGACGAAAGAAGCCGACAGATTGAGAGTGATGGTCTGGTCCCACGCGGCACGATCTGTCTCCAGACCGGGCCGATGGTCGAACATGCCGGCGCACCCGCAAAATCCATCGAGGCCGCCGAGGCGTTCGGCTGCACGGGTCGCAAGCCCTTCCGGTCCACGATCGAGCAGGTCCTGGATCAGCACATGGCTCTCCGGCAGCAGGGCTTGCAGCGAAGCCGCTTCCGCTCCATCACGGGCAAGCGCGACGACGCTGGCGCCGTCAGCCAGCGCCACATCGGTCAGCGCCCGGCCGATGCCGGAGGCCGCTCCGGTGATGAAGAGGCGCAGGCCTTTGAGATCGGAACGGGACTGCATTTTCGAACCCGGGAGCTGGTGATGGGTGATGACAGGAATGGCACAGAGCCGGGAATCGACATAGCGGCGAAACTTGCTGCCCTGAAGGCCAAGCGGGGCTACCTGCTGCCGCATCACGGCTTGCTCGCCGTGACATCGGACAAGCTGCTCGAGGCTTACGACGCGGCCTATACCGCCCTGGCTCTCGATATGCGCGTCCTCAACATTCATGATCGCGAGTTCGTCTGGCTGGCGATCCTGATTGCCACCGACGAGGCGCTGGCGACCCACCACATTCCGAAGTTCCGACATGCGGGCGGCACAGACGAGGAACTGGCCGCGATCCTGCGCCTGACGGCCTGGGCCGCGGGCGGGCGGGCCTATGGCTTCGTGGACCGGCATTGGCTTGCACATCTGCCGGGATTCGATCTCGATAGCGCCTATCGGGAGGCGATCCTGGGTCTCGCGAGAGGCTGCGAACTGCGGCTTGCGCTGATGGCCGTTGCGGCAGTCCATGCCGCCAAAGGCGATTTCGACCTGCTGTCCCGGGCGATCCCGCTGGCCTATGAGAGCGCTGTTCCGGAGCCTGAACTGGCCGAGGCGCTGTCGCTGATGATGTTTCCGGGCAGCGTGCCGTATTTTGTGGAGGCAGCACGCGTCTGGCTCGATCTGATCCGCGCCGGCAAGGTCAAGGCGTCTCCCGACTTTATCGCGTGGGCCCGCCTGGATGGGCAGGGCGGCTACGACGAGGCCAGTGGACGGGGAGGACGCTGAGCCAGTTTCAGTAAGGCCCGGGCACAACACCCTGTCGTGCCGCCTCCTCCCAGAACGAGACTGCCTCGATCAGGGTGTTGCCGCCACACGGCAGAAGCAGGTAGCTCAGGCCCTCGCAAATGCCGGCAGGCGTCGCTCCTGCACTGACGGCAAGACGCAGATGCAACGTCATCCCGCCCCTGTTTCGGCGGGCCGCATGGCAGACGAGCGCAGTCAAGTGTGTGAGTTTGGGGGACAGGTCGCCGCTCACGGCCGCGACCATGCCCAGATAGGCCTCTTCCAGCACGTCAGGCAGTGTCCAAGCCGACCAGTTCTCACCCGAGAAGCTCATGGTTTCAAAGCCTTCGGTGGCCGCGGCGATCGCGACCGCGCGGACAATGTCGGCCTCGGACAGGCCTGCCTTTATGGCCCGTTTCATGTGAATGAAGCCGTGAACCTCCCGCGCTGCAGCCAGCAGCCCGGCCCAGACCGTTTCTCGCTCTGCGGGCGTCAGGACTCGGGGAACCAGCGTCAGGGATTCATAAAAGGCGTCATAGCGCTCCAGAAGCGCCGGTGCCGAAGCCGCGAACATGCGGTGATAGGGCAGAAGATAGCCGCGCTTCGCCTCGACGGCGGCCAGGATTTCCGCCGCCTCGGACGGCAGGGGACGGGGTGTGATCGGCGGGTTGTCCATGGCGGCGAGCCCTGTTCAGGTCTGGAGCGAAATCAGGTCGGCGGCCCGTTCGGCGATCATGATTGTCGGGGCGGCCGTATTGCTCGAGGTGATGGTCGGCATCACCGATGCATCGACAACGCGCAGGCCGGCAATGTCACGCACGCGAAGGCAGGGATCAACAACCGCGCCGTCGTCACGGTCTACACCCATGCGGCAGGTTCCAACGGGATGATAGACACTTTCCGCAGTGGATGAGATGAACTGGTCGAGTTCGCTATCGCTTTGCAGATGGGCGCCTGGCGCCAGTTCCGCTCCTCGGCACGCGTCGAATGGTGCCGTGGCGAAGATCTCGCGCAATCGCCTGACGCCTTCGCGCAGAACGATCCTGTCCGGCGCGGCGGAGAGATAGCGCGGCTGGATCCGGGGCGGTTGGCGCGGATCGGAGGAAGCCAGCGTGATTTCGCCGCGGCTTGCCGGTCGCATCTGGAAGATGTTGGCGAAAAACCCTGTTCCCGGATCAGCCGAGCGGCTCATCCCGGCGAAAGGCAGTCGGATCGTCGCGCTCGAAAGCCCCGGCATGAAGCTCGCCTGCAGATCCGGCAGGTCGAGATCCGGGTGCGACCGGAACAGGCCGCCCACCTCGATGGGAAAACTCGCGGCCGGTCCCGTGCCGAAGACCCACGCCTGCAATCCGGCGAGAGCAGCAAGGTCGATGCGGCGCAATCGGTCGATCGTGTCCCGCCGATCGGTGGCGTGCATCACCCGGATCAGCAGATGATCCTGGAGGTTGCGGCCCACGCCTGGCAGATCGGCCTGCACGGCAATGCCGTGGGCGCGGAGATGGCCCGCCGGGCCGATGCCCGACAGCATCAGCAGTTGAGGCGAGTTGACGGTTCCTCCGCACAGGATCACCTCACGGCGCGCCCGCAACAGGGTTTCCCGCCCGTTCTCCAGCAGCATGACGCCGGTTGCACGGCCGTTCTCGATGGTGACCCGGGTCACAAAGGCCCGGGTTCGCACCGCCAGATTGGACCGTTCGCGCGCCGGATCGAGGAATGCGCGCGCAGTGCTGACCCGCCGCCCCGCCGCAATGGTGAAGTCATACGGTCCGGCCCCGTCCGGCGTTGCGCCGTTGAAGTCGTCGGTCCGCGGATGGCCAGCATGGAGAGCCCCGTCGAGGAAGGCCTGGAACAGCGGATGGCTCAAGGGTCTCCGCGACACGCGCATGGGACCGTCCTGCCCGTGCCACTCCGGGTCGCTGCTCGCATTGTCCTCGCTGCGCCGGAAGGCCGGCAGAACGGAGGCCCAATCCCAACCGGGCAGGCCTGCCTGGGCCCAGCGATCGAAATCCGAGGGGAGGCCGCGCATGTAGACCATGCCGTTGATGGCCGTCGATCCGCCAAGCCCCTTGCCGCGCGGCCACCGGAGCCTGCGACCACCAAGCTCGGCCTCCGGCGCGGTGGCATAGGACCAGTTCGCAATCGTGCTGCGCAACAGCACACCGGTCATCAGCGGGATGGAAAAGAGCGGCCCACGCGCCCTGCCGCCTGCTTCCAGCAGGATCACCGATACATCGCGATCCTCAGACAGGCGCGCAGCGAGAACCGAGCCGGCCGCACCCGCACCGACAATAATGAAATCCGCTTCGCGCATCGAGACTTGCCTGTCCGTGGGGGTGATATAGGCTCCAACCCATTCCTGATAAAGGTTCGACTTGGCTGACTGCGGCCTCCCCACGAACCTGCGCCGGGTCTTGGACATCCTTTGGAGTGGAAGTCGCCATGTTGTCACGTCGTTCTCTCGCCGCAGCCACGGGCGCAGCATTCCTGGCTCCGGCATTTTCGCATCGTGTTTTCGCGCAGACTGCCGTGCCGGAACTGCAGACGATGCGCTCAACCGCCAAATCCTGGCTGTGGGCTGCGGAAGATTACGCCAATGCCGGAGGGTTCTTCGACAAGGCGAAGGTGAAAGTCGTCTCCAACGCGTCGAATCGCGGGACCAACATCGCGGCTCTGGCCGGGAGCGGCGTCGATGTCGTTCTGGGTGATCCGGGCGAGGCGATGCGCGGCAAGAGCTCCGGCATGGCGATCAAGACCTTCATCCAGACGGTCAACAAATATGCGTCGAACGTCGTCATCAAGAAGTCCGTGCTGGCGAAGCTGGGCGTTAGTGAAACGTCGCCTGTCGACAAGAAGATCGCGGCGCTGAAGTCGCTGCGGCTCGGCACCACTGGGCCTGGCGCTGCCCCTGACGCATTGTTTCGCTGGCTTGCCGTCACGGGCAACATGGACCCGAACACGGACCTGCGGCTCGTGACGATCCAGGGCGGAGGACCGGGCATGCTCGCCGGGTTGCAGCAGGACGTGATCGACGGGTTTTGTCTGTCGTCTCCCACCTCGGACCTCGCCGTCCAGACCCGGGATTGCGCCTATCTGTTCAACATG
>JBMOJG010000261.1:0-5308 GCA_049316925.1 Alsobacter sp.
CTGACCGGCCTGCACAACCGCCGTTACCTCGACAGCCACTTCAACGCGATGGTGGATGAGGCCCTGAACCGCGGCCGGCCCATGGCCGTCCTGGTCCTCGATGTCGATCGGTTCAAAGCCGTCAACGACACGCACGGGCACGATGCAGGCGATGACGTCCTGCGCGAATTCGCCCAGCGTGTCCGCAAAAGCCTGCGCGGCAACGACCTCGTGGCGCGGTTCGGTGGGGAAGAGCTCGTGGTGCTGATGCCCGACACGCCGCTGGATACGGCCCGGCTGGCCGCCGAGCGCATCCGGACGCGGGTGGAAAAGGATCTCTTCGCCGTGCACAAGGGCACCCGGCAGATCCCCGTGACCGTTTCGATCGGTGTCACGGCCGTCCAGGGACCAGGTGATACGCCTGATGTGCTGCTGCGGCGGGCCGATTCGGCGCTTTATCGCGCCAAGGCCGAGGGGCGCAACCGCGTCATCATTGACGTTCATGCTGCTTAGCCGGAGAGCATTGGCGCCATCCGTTTCGCGAACGTTGACCTTTACCTTAACATCTGATTAATCTAGAGCATTCCATCGCAAAGTTGGACGCGTTGCCTGCTGTGCGATAATCTGGTGTCCGTTCCGATCGTCGGGCGTCCCCATCGCCCCGATCGAAACGAAATACCCTACGGAATGCTCAGGTCCGCCGCATCTCCTGGGTCCCGTGGGGTTCGGCCGGCTCGGGAGTGGCCGGAGTGGCCTCCTCGCAGGCTACTCCCAGCCGGCCACCTTTTCCTTCCCCTGACAATGCTGATTCCACGATCTGCGGATCACCGTGCGGTTGGGGTGATGCTGTCAGCGAAGCGTTCCGCGGGCGACGCCAGTCCACTGCGCCCAGGGTCAGCGATCGAACCGACGCCGATGATCAGCGGTCGCCCCTCTTCAACGAGAAGGAGCGGGGCGCCGGAGTAACCGAAATTGGCCAGGCAGCGATGGCCGATCACGCGAGCGCGAGGATCGCCAAAAATGCGGCAGCGCCGCATGATCGATGGCATATGGCGTCGTTCCACGCCGTAACCGACCTGCACGACAACACCGGCTGATCCCAGCCGCACCATGTCGGCGTAAGGTACGACACGCATGCCGAGCGGCGCGACATCCAGCGGCGATTCCAAGGTCACCAGCGCCCAGTCGGATGAGGCCGAGGCCGCCCCTGTCGGGCGCTTCGAGTACACGAAGTCCGGCGACAGTGTGATGGCACTGCCCACCGCACGACCGGAATCGCCGTCTCGGGCATAGCCGGCGCGGAAGACCACATCCTGGGGCCTTGCCACTTGTCCGGGACGTGGTCCGAACAGGCAATGGGCGGCGGTGAGCACCAATTGCGGGCCGACGAGCGTCCCGGTGCAATGCCCCGTCACCTGTCCGAAGATCGTGTTCAGCCGACCGACCGCCCGCCATGGGCCCTCGGGCTCGAGCGGCTCCCACGATTTCTGCAGTCCGCCTGGCGGCGGCAGGCGCCGCGGCTGCTCCTGTCCGCCGGCAGAGTCGATCCAGAGCGCCGTGCAGGCGGCTCCAGCCAGCACCGCGCAGAACCGGCCTGCGCCAGCAAAAAGGCCGCCCGGAGGCGGCCTTGCAGCAGCGACGCGACCACCGAAGATCACTTGATCTTGGCTTCCTTGAAGTCGACGTGCTTCTTCGCAACAGGATCGTACTTCTTTTTCGACAGCTTGTCGGTCATCGTGCGCGAGTTCTTCTTGGTGACGTAGAAGAACCCGGTGTCGGCGGTCGACACGAGCTTGATCTTGATGGTCGTGGCCTTCGCCATGGCGGTATTCCTTCACATCAGCCACCCAAGGCGGCCGCAACAGAAGACAAAACAAAACAGGGCCGGTCTGTGGACCGGCCGGATGGCGCGCAAACTAGCCATCGCCTCCGGAAAGTCAAGGTAGGACGCGATGTGCCTGGAGGCCGTGACGCCGGATCAGAGTTCCTCGCGGACAAACCGGCCGCGGCGCTCGTAATAGAAGGGAACGGGCAGGTGCTGGCCCATGCCGGCCGCGATCCGTGCGCGCAACTCGTCCAGGATCACTCCGGTGATCGTCGGCAGGTCAAGCGTCATGGCCTCGTCAAGGTCGACCCAGACGAGCTCGACCAACTCCGAATCAGGCCCCACCATGCCGTCCACCCGCTTGCCGATCCCGGTTGCGTCGACCGCAAAGAAGCGGGTGTCGAACCGCTTGGGCCGCTTCGGCGGGGTGATGGCGCGGGCGATAAAGTGCAGGTTCTCCAGCACCGGAAAGATCCCGTGTCCGGCGAAGTCGCGCCACACGCCCTCCGGGGCGTTGTCTGGAGCGCCGTGTTCGTCGGTGCCGAGCAGGATGCCGGTCTCCTCGAACGTTTCCCGGATCGCCGCCAATGCGAGCGCCCGCGCTCGTTGCAGGCTCGGGCGCTGGACGCGTGACAGCAGGCGTCGCTCCACGGCCGCGTCGAGCATTCCGGCAGCCATCATCGATCTGTCGCCAACCTCGATACGGCCGCCCGGGAAGACGAATTTGCCCGGCATGAACCGGTGACCGCCGTGCCGCCGGCCCATCAGCACCTTGGGTGCCGTCTGGTCGCCGTCCAGAAGGATCAGCGTGGCTGCATCGCGAGGGCGAACGTTCGGCCAGAGGCGCTCGCGCTCCACATTGGTCATGCGCTCAGTCATGGACGTCATCGTGGCGCTTCACCTTGGGGCCGCAGGGCAGGCGTGTCGTCACCGTCGGGGGTGCGGCTGAAGCCGTGCATTCGCAGCGCCCACTGCAGGCCAACAATTCCGCCCTTGATCGGCTGGATCAACACCAGGCAGAGCGCCACCGTCAAGGCAGGCCACAGCACGGCATGCACCCAGATCGGCCATTCGGTGTTGGATTCGACCGACAACAAGGCTCCGACAACGATGTGGCCGACGATGAACATCACCGCATAGGCGGGCAGGTCATCGGCTCGGTGGTGATGGAATTCCGTGCCGCAGGCCTCGCAATGGTCGGCGACCTTGAGAAAGCGCCCGAACAGATGGCCTTGCCCGCAGTGCGGGCAGCGACTCATCATGCCGCGGCGAATAGCGGCGAAGGGGTGGCGGATTGTGTCCTCGTCGGTCACAGGCGTCTCCTCGTGGCTGCCGTCTTGGCGCCGCGCTTGGCCCGGCGCGCGTCGTCGCTGCCGGGCCGGCGGACCTTGCCGGGCCGGGCCGGACCGCGCCGACCCTCGCTGATCAGCTCGAAGCGCAGTGCGCCGGCCAGAGGGGCGGCCTCGACGAGTCGGACCTCGACGACATCGCCGAGGCGATGCGTCTCGCCGGTCCGGTCGCCGACGAGGGCATGCAACGCCTCATCATAGCGGAAATAATCCGCACCGAGCGTCGCGGCCGGGACAAAGCCGTCGGCCCCGGTGTCGGCGAGCTTCACGAACAGGCCCGACCGGGTGACGCCACCGATGCGGCCGCTGAAAATGGTGCCGATCTGGTCGACGAGATGGTGGGCAATGAGGCGGTCGATGGTTTCGCGCTCGGCAGCCATGGCCCGACGCTCCGCGGCCGAGATCTTGGCGGCGATTTCCGGCAGGTCCGGGATGGTGGCGTCGGGCAGCCCGTCACGTCCCATGTCGAGCGCGCGGATCAGGGCACGGTGGACGATCAGGTCGGCATAGCGGCGGATCGGCGAGGTGAAATGCGCATAGCGCCGCAGGTTCAGGCCGAAATGGCCGTAATTCTCGTGGGCATACTCGGCCTGCGCCTGCGTGCGGAGCACGACCTCGTTGATCAGCGGGGCGTGTTCGGAGCCCTCGACACGCTTCAGGATCCGGTTGAAGAACTCAGGTCTGAGCGCTCCCTGGGCGGTCAGCTTGATGCCGATCGAGGCCAGCACCTCGCCCAGCCCGCGGAGCTTTTCGACTGACGGCTCGTCATGGGCGCGATAGAGCAGCGGTGTGCGCCGGTCCTCCAGCGTCTCCGCCGCCGCCACATTGGCAAGGATCATGAACTCCTCGATCAGCCGGTGGGCGTCGAGCCGTACGGGAACCACCACCGTGTCGACGGTGCCGTCGCGCTTGAGCATGATCTTGCGCTCGGGCAGGTCGAGTTCGAGCGGCTCGCGTTCGTCCCGGGCGCGCCTGGCACACGCATAGGCGGCCCAGAGCGGGCGCAGCACGGTGTCGAGCAGTTCGGTCGCCAAGGCGTCATCGTGGCCGTCGATGGCCGCCTGGGCCTGCTGGTAGGCTAGCTTGGCGCACGAGCGCATCATGATGCGGTGGAAGCGGTGCCGGAGCTTGCGACCGTCGGCAGACAGCACCATGCGCACCGCGAGGGCAGGGCGGTCCTCGCCCGGGCGCAGCGAGCACAGGTCGTTGGAGATCCGCTCGGGCAGCATCGGCACGACGCGATCGGGGAAATACACAGAGTTGCCGCGCTCGAGCGCCTCGCGGTCGAGCGCAGAGCCCGGCCGCACATAGTCAGCGACGTCGGCAATGGCCACGGTGACGATAAAGCCACCGGGGTTGCGCGGATCGTCGTCCGGAATGGCATGGACCGCGTCATCGTGGTCCTTGGCGTCGGCGGGATCGATGGTCAGCAGCGGCAGGTCCCGCCAGTCCTCGCGACCCGCCATGGTCGCAGGCCTCGCCGCCTCGGCCTCGGCCATCGCGGCCGACGAGAAGACGTGCGGGATGCCGTGGGTGTGGATCGCCACCAGGCTGATGGCCTTCTCGCTCTTCACCGACCCCAGCCGCTCGCGGACCCGGGCGACGGTGACGCCGAGCCGACCCTGCTTGGTCAGCGTCACGGCCACCAGATCGCCGTCCGCTGCCCCGCCGTCCTCGCCGGGCGGAACCGGGATCTCGCGTCCCTGTGCCTTCTTGTCCACGGGCACGATGCTGCCACCGCCACCCTGCAGTGCCCGATACACCCCCACGACCTGGGTGCGTGCCTTGTCGAGAACCTTCACGACCCGTCCCGCATAGGGCGTGTGGCCGTCGCCTGGGACCTCTTCGACGCGCAGCAGCACCCTGTCACCGAGTCCCGGGGGCCGAAGTCCCGGCTTGGGCCTGCGCGGCAGGTGAACGGCGATGCGCGGGGGCGGCCCGAACTCGCCCTCGTCCCACTCCACCGGGACGGCGACCAGGTCGCCGTCGCGATCGCGGGCGGTGATGTCGGCCAGAACCACAGGCGGCAGGCGCCCGGGACGGCCGATCCGTTTGCCGCGTCGGTCGACGACGCCTTCGCTCTCCAGGTCCTTCAGCAGTCGCTTCAGGGCAATACGGGCGTCGCCCTTGATGTTGAAAGCACGGGCGATCTCTC
>JBMOJG010000262.1:0-5307 GCA_049316925.1 Alsobacter sp.
CGCGCCTCAAGGTTGTGGGCCGCGCCGGCATCGGCGTCGACAATGTCGACCTGCCCGCCGCCACGGCGCACGGCGTCATCGTCATGAACACGCCCTTCGGCAACTCGATCACCACGGCCGAGCACGCGGTCGCGCTGATGTTCGCGGTGGCGCGCGAGATCCCCGCAGCCGACGCCTCGACCCGGGCCGGCAAGTGGCAGAAGAACCGGTTCATGGGCGTCGAGATCACCGGCAAGACGCTGGGGATCATCGGCTGCGGCAATATCGGCGCGATCGTCGCCGACCGGGCGATCGGGCTCCGGATGCGGGTGATCGCGTTCGATCCGTTCCTGTCGCCCGAGCGGGCGCTCGATCTCGGTGTCGAGAAGGTCGAGCTCGAGGAGCTCCTGGCCCGGGCCGATTTCATCACCCTGCACACGCCGATGACGGCGCAGACGCGCAACATTCTGTCGGCCGAGGCGCTGGCGCGGACGCGCAAGGGCGTGCGGATCATCAACTGCGCCCGCGGCGGGCTGGTCGACGAGGTGGCGCTGCGGGCGCTGCTCGACAGCGGCCATGTTGCCGGCGCCGGGTTCGACGTGTTCGCCGTTGAGCCGGCGACCGAAAACCCGCTGTTTGGCCATCCCGCCGTGGTGTGCACGCCGCATCTGGGCGCGGCGACGAGCGAGGCGCAGGAGAATGTCGCCCTGCAGGTCGCCGAGCAGATGTCCGACTACCTGATCCGTGGCGCCATCACCAACGCGATCAACTTCCCGTCCATCACCGCCGAGGAGGCGCCGCGCCTGCGTCCCTTCGTGGCGCTGGCCGAGCGGCTCGGCTCCTTCGCCGGCCAGTTGACCGAGACCGGCATCAAGGAGGTGCGGATCACCTATGAGGGCGCCGTCTCCGGGCTCAAGACCAAGGCGCTTACCGCCTCTGCGGTCGCCGGCCTGCTGCGGCCGCTGCTGCAGGACGTCAATGTCGTGTCGGCGCCGACGGTGGCCAAGGAGCGCGGCATCGTCATCGAGGAGACCACCCGCGCGGCGGAGGGCGATTACGAGTCCCTCATCACCCTCACGGTGGTGACAGAGACGCAGGAGCGGTCCGTGGCCGGGACGGTGTTCCACGATGGCCGCCCGCGCATCGTCGCCATCAAGGGCCTCAAGGTCGATGCCGAGTTCGGCCCGTCGATGATCTACGTGACCAACGAGGACAAGCCCGGCTTCATTGGCCGCTTCGCCGGCCTGCTGGGCGATGCCGGTGTCAACATCGCCACCTTCGCGCTCGGCCGCGATGCCCGTGGCGGCTCGGCCATCGCGCTCGTCGAAGTCGATGGTCCGGTGCCTGCCGAGCTGATCCGCCGGGTGCAGGCACTGGCGGGGGTGAAACAGGTGAAGCCGCTGCAGTTCTAGAGCGGACGACCTGATTGCATCAGGTCGTCCGCTCTCATTCCTTGTTTCAGCATCATCTTTTTCCGCCAACCGGTGCCCACTTGGCGCATTGATGCTTTAAGCCGCCTGGCCGCCGGTCACGCTGATCGGCGGCCGAGCCTTTCGGCGATGAAGATGCCACCCAGCACCAGCGCCAGGGCGACCGCGCTGTAAAGGCCAAATGGCTCTGCAATCAGGCCGACGGCCAGCAACGTGCCGAACACCGGCACCAGGTTTATGAACAGTCCGGCGCGGCCCGGCCCGATCAGCTCGACACCACGGATGAAGAACATCTGGGCGAGCAGAGACGGGAAGATCGCCACGTAGAGCAGTACGGCCCAGCCCTGTGGCGTCGGCCAGAAGGCGCGGCCGGTGGCGATCTCGAATCCGACCAGCGGCAGCGACGTCAGGAAGGCGAAGACCGACAGGATGGCGAAGAAGCCGATGCCGGACGTGGCCGGGCGGCTTCGCAACCCCAGCGTGTAACTGGCGTAGAACACGCAGGCGATCAGCATCCAGCCATCGCCCGGGTTGATCTGCAGGCCGAGCAGATTGGCGAGGCTGCCGCGTGACGCCAGGACGGCGACGCCCACCAGGGTCACCAGCATGCCGATCACCTGCAGGGCGGTGATGCGGGTGCCGTAGATCAGCCGCGCGCCGATCAGCACCAGCGCCGGCATGGCACCCTGCAGGATCGTGATGTTGACAGCGGTGGTGTAGTGGGCGGCCACATAGAACACGCCATTAAACAGCGTGAAACCAAAGGCGCCCATCAGCGCCATGTAGCGCCAGCGCGGCGCGACGATGGCCCAGTCGGCGACGATCTGGCGGCGCATCAGGACCACCAGCAGCGTGCTGGCGAGCACCCAGCGGCCGCTGGTCAGCACCATCGGGGAGATGTGGCCGACTGCCAGTCTGCCAGCGACAGCGTTGCCGCCCCACATCAGCATGGTGAGGCCGAGGAGCGCGTAGGCGTGGCCGTAGATCCCCCGGCCGAGCCGGCGGGCAAGTGAGGTCACAGGCGTCTCCCGGTGCCGGCCGCTTGCGGGAGCGTGCCGGACTGGTTAGCAGGAACGGTCATTCCTGCGGATCATGCCATGGCGTTACGGTTTCTGGTCGTCGAGGGCAACACGCGAGACGCGCGCGAGGCGCATCGCTCCACCTTTGGACTCACGCCCTCCGGCAGTTATGCGGAGACGGTTGCCGCCCTGGAGCCGGGGGCTGTCTGCGATATCGCCTATCCGGCGGATGAGGGTGCGAACCTGCCCGACCCTGCCGGGCTCGAAAGCTATGACGGCGTGTTCCTCACCGGCTCCGCGCTGCACGCCTATGATGGCGGCCCCGCCGTGATGCGGCAGGTCGACCTGGCGCGCGCAGCCTATGCGTCGGGGACGCCGCTGTTCGGCTCGTGCTGGGGCATCCAGATCGGCGCGCTGGCGGCGGGTGGACGCGTGGCGCGCAATCCCGCGGGAAACGAGGTCGGGTTTGCCCGCCGGATCACGTCGACGGCCGCCGGCGCGGCGCATCGGCTGCTGGCCGGCCGTCCCGCCGCCTGGGACGCCCCGGCCGTGCATCTCGACATCGTGTCCGAGCTCCCGGGCGACGTGACGGTGCTGGCCAGCAATGCGTTGACACCGATCCAGGCGGCCGAGATCCGCCATGCCGGCGGGGTCATGTGGGGGGTGCAGTACCACCCCGAGTTCAGCCTGCGCGAGATCGCCTCAATCATGGGTCGGCGTGGTGCAGCGCTGGTCGAGCAGGGCTTCTTCCGCGACGACGACGATCACCGCCGCTATGTCGCCGCGCTGCAGGCGCTGCATGAAGAGCCGGGCCGGCGCGACCTTGCCTGGCAGTTTGGCCTCGATGCCGAGGTGCTGGACAGGGACCGTCGTCTCACCGAGATCCGCAATTTCATCACCCACCTGGCCAAGCCGCTGCGGTCGCAGCGGGGGCGCGCATGACCGATCCGGGGGACCTGGGTCCGAGATCGCCGGAGCCGCTGACGGGCATCCGGGCCTGCGTCTTCGATGCCTATGGCACGCTGTTCGACTTCGGCTCGGCGGCGGCGGCCTGTCGGGACGACCTCGGCGACGATGTGGGGCCGCTGACGGCGCTGTGGCGCGACAAGCAGATCGCCTATTCGTGGTGGCGGGCGACGACGGGCCGGCATGCTGATTTCCGCCAGGTCACCGCCGACGCGCTGGAGTTCAGCCTGGCGACCTTGCGGCTCGATCGACCGGCCCTGCGGACACGCCTGCTGGCGCTTTACGACACGCTGCTGCCCTTTCCCGAGGTGCCGGCGGTGTTGCGTGCGCTGAAAGCGCGGGGATTTGCGACGGCTATCCTGTCCAACGGCTCCCCCTCCATGCTGGCGTCTGCCGTGGCGGCGGCCGGCATCGGCGCGCACCTCGATCATGTGCTATCGGTGGAGGAGGTCGGCGTGTTCAAGCCGCACCCGTCGGTCTACCAGCTGGCCGTCGACCGGCTCGGCGTCCCGGCCTCCGCGATCTCGTTCCAGTCGTCCAATGGCTGGGATGCGCATGCGGCCTCGGCGTTCGGCATGCGCGTCGTCTGGTGCAACCGCGACGGCCGTCCGGCGGAGCGGCTGCCTGGCACGCCCGACCGCGTGGTGGCGAGTCTTGCGGAGCTTCCGGAGCTGCTGTCCTGCTAGAGCGGACGACCTGACTGCATCAGCTTGCCAATTCTAGCTGTTTGTTTTTTTTAATCATCTTTGTTGGCCGAACGGTGTCCATTTTGCGGGATGATCCGTGAGCGCCGTGCCCTGCTAAGGCCACGCCCGCGCCGCAAAGCATCCCCAGTCCTGCGTCCAGATGCCGCCGGTTCGGATCACGGAGACCTACCATGCGTGTGACTGTTGCCTGCATCGCCCTTGTGGCCGGCCTTCCGGTGTCGGTTTTCGCTGCCGAGATTGAAGCACCGTCGCGCATCGTCGCCGTCACCGTGTTTCCGGACGGCGCCGCCGTCACCCGTTCGATGGACGTGATGCTGCCTCCGGGCGCCAGCACTGTCGTGCTGCGGGGCCTCGCGGCCGCCGTGGACCCGGCCTCGATCCGGGTGCAGGGCGAGGGTAGCGGCCGTCTGCTGCTCGGCGCCGTCGAAACGCGCGCCGTGCCTGCCGATCCCCGCGCCGGGCTCGATCCGGTGCTGGATGGACGCATCGAGGCGGTGAAGGCCGAGCGCGAGGAGGTCGCGGGCCGGCTCGAGGCGGCAGAAGCCAAGAAGGCGGCGATCCTGCGCTTCTCCCAGGTGGGGCCGGAGAAGCTGTCGCCTGACGCCAAGCCGCTCGACGTCGACCGCTGGCCCGCCGTCTGGGATGCTGTCGGCGATGGTCTTGCCAAGGCCAACGAGGCCCTGCGCGACCTGCGGACCCGCGCCCGCCTGCTCGATGGAGATCTCGTCGCCCTCGAGCGCACGCGCCAGCGGCCAGCCTCACAGGGGCCGCGGCGCGACCTTGTCATCGCGGTGGAGACGGACGGTGCGGCCACCAGCACTGGGCCGGTGACGGGCCGTCTCACGGTGACCTACCGGGTCTCGGGCGCCGGCTGGCAGCCGCTCTACGACGCCAGGCTCGATACCGGTGGGCGCGATCGCAAGCCGGCGCTGGCCTTCGAGCGGCGCGCCCAGATCACCCAGCGGACCGGTGAAGACTGGGGCGAGGTGGCCCTGACCGTGTCGACGGTGCGTGCGGCGCGCGGCACCGCCGCGCCCGAGGTGCAGCCGATGCTGGTGACGTTCTTCGAGCCGGTTGCCGGGCTGGCCGACCAGCGCCGCGACGAGATGATGCGCAACAGGGTCGCCGAATCGGTGGCGCGGACGGCGCCTGCCCCGGCCGCACCCGTGGCGGCCAAGGTCGCGGCGACCGAGCAGGAGGCTGTGC
>JBMOJG010000263.1:0-5301 GCA_049316925.1 Alsobacter sp.
GTGAGGATCTTGCCCTCGCCGGCGATCACGTCGGTGCCCGGGCCGATGATGATGGTGACGCCGGGCTGGATGTCGGGATTGCCGGCCTTGCCGATGGCGGCGATGCGGCCGTCCCTGAGGCCGACATCGGCCTTGACGATGCCCCAGTGGTCGACGATCAGCGCGTTGGTGATCACCGTATCGACGGCGCCCTGCGCATTGGTGACCTGGCTCTGGCCCATGCCATCACGGATCACCTTGCCGCCGCCGAACTTCACCTCCTCGCCGTAGACGGTGAAATCCTTCTCGACCTCGATGACGAGGGCGGTGTCGGCGAGCCGCACCCGGTCGCCGGTGGTGGGGCCATACATGTCCGCATAGGCGGAGCGCAGGAGGGTCGTCGCCATTGTCGTTCTCCTGCTCAGAGCTTGCCCATCACGTCCTGGCGGAAGCCATAGACCTCGCGCTTGCCGCCCAGCGCGACGAGGCGGACCTCGCGGGTCTGTCCCGGCTCGAAGCGCACTGCCGTGCCGGCGGCAATGTCGAGGCGCATGCCGCGGGCCGCTGCGCGGTCGAAGGCCAGCGCGGGGTTCGTCTCGAAGAAGTGGTAGTGGCTGCCGACCTGGATCGGACGGTCGCCGGTGTTGGAGACGGTGAGCACCACCGTGTCGCGCCCCTCGTTGAGGGCGATGTCGCCGTCCAGCGTCGTGACCTCGCCGGGCACCAGCGGGCCTGCGGCGCCGCGGATCGGGTTGTGGACGGTGACGAGCTTCGTGCCGTCCGGAAAGGTGGCCTCGACCTGGACATCGTGGATCATCGCGGCGATGCCGTCCATCACCTGATCGGCGCGGACCACATGGGCGCCGGCCTCCATGAGGTCGGCGACCGTGCGCCCGTCGCGGGCGCCCTCGACCACGAAATCGGTGATCAGGGCGACCGCTTCCGGATGGTTGAGCTTGACGCCACGCTCGAGACGCCGTCGCGCCACCATGGCGGCCATGGCGACCAGCAGCTTGTCCTTCTCGCGCGGCGTCAGGTTCATCAGCGCTTCCCCTTGTCCTTGTCCTTGCGGTCGTCGGACTCCTCGTCCTCCTCCGCGTCGTCCTCGTCGTCGTCGTCCTCGTCGTCCTCGTCGGCGTCGAGATCCGCATAGGCGTAGCTGAACACGACTTCGCCGGCGGTCGTGTCGACGACCGCATCCGTCGCCTGCTCGAAGCACTCGATGAAGGTCTCGACATGCTCGGGACCGTCGAGGTCGAAGCGCCGTTCCTCGCCACCCTCGAGCGTCAGCACCATGCTCCAGGTGCGGTTGGCCAGTCCATAGACACTGCGCAGTCCCTTGATGGTCTTCATGTGGTTCATCCCTGCCAGACGCGCGGAAGCACGCTGCCGCGCAGATGGGCGAGCAGGATGACGAGGTCACGACGCAGACGCGACGGTTCGGCGTCGGCCAGGCGGATGACGAGGAGCCCGTTCCACGCGCCGGCCCCGACATCGCAGGCCGCGCCCTCCAGGACGGCACGGACGCCGTCCAACCGCCCGGTGGCATCGGGGCTGACATGCAGCACCGTGGCGACCGCGCGTGCGCCGCCGCCGAGCGCCGGACGGTCGAGGCGGTCGGCAATCAGCCCATCGAGCCGCACCGTCTCGGCGAGGACCAGCCGGCCGCCGCGGCGGATGCGCCAGCGGTCCTCGAACAGGCCGTCACCGAGCCGCTCACCCATGGCCAGGCGGCCGAACACGGTGGTTTCCGCCAGGGTCAGGCTGGCGGTAGGGTGCAGATCGGCATCGAGCCTGCGGCGCAGGCGAGCGCCGGAGAACAGGATGGTCTCCTGTGGCATCCAGGCCAGCGCCGACCCGGCGGCGCACTCCAGGCGGACGGCGATCTGCGCGGGCGCTGCGTCGGCCCTGTAGACCTTCTCGGCCGACTGGGTGGTGACGGTGGCGGTGGCGCCCTCCCCCATGGCAACGGCGATGTCGAGGCCGTCGCCGCCTGCCATGCCGCCGCCGGTGTTGATCACCACGGCCTCGGGCACGGGGCCGCGCGGGAACTTGACGCGGTAGCCGCCGGCCTCGGCGAGATCGGCCAGCACGGTGCCGCCGCCGGCGGCGACAAAGCCGAGCTTGACCCGGCCGCGCGCGCGCAGCAAAGCCGGAACGACCCTGGCGGCCCCGACAGGGGCCTCAGACGGAGAGATGACGCCGTACATCCGCCTCGACCATCCCGGCCCGGTCGCCGGCGAGCACGATCTGGCCGCGATCCATCACGGCAAACGTGTCGCAGAGATCGCGGGCGAACTCGAAATACTGCTCGACAAGCAGGATGGCCATGTCGCCACGGTTGCGCAAATAGGTAATGGCGCGGCCGATATCCTTGATGATCGAGGGCTGGATGCCCTCGGTCGGCTCATCCAGAACCAGCAGCGACGGGCGGGTCACCAGCGCGCGGCCAATGGCGAGCTGCTGCTGCTGGCCGCCCGACAGGTCGCCGCCGCGGCGGTTGAGCATGGATTTCAGCACCGGGAACAGGTCGAAGATCTCGTCCTGCACATAGCGATCGGCGCGCGGCACCGGGGCGAAGCCGGTCTCCAGGTTCTCCCTGACGGTGAGGAGCGGAAAGATCTCGCGGCCCTGCGGCACATAGGCGATGCCGCGGCGGGCGCGGTCATAGGGCGCGAGGCTGCCGAGCGTCTCGTCCTTCCAGCGGATCGCGCCGCGGGCGACCGGCTGGATGCCCATGATGGCGCGCAGCAGCGAGCTCTTGCCGACGCCGTTGCGGCCGAGCACGCAGGTGACCTTGCCGGTCTCGGCGGTCAGCGACACGCCGCGCAGCGCCTGGGCGGCGCCGTAGTAGAGGTCGATCTGGTCGACGGCGAGCGTGGCCATGGTGTCCCTTCCGCCTCAGCGGCCCAGATAGACTTCGACGACGCGTTCGTTGGCCGAGACGGCGTCGATGCTGCCCTCGGCCAGAACGCTGCCCTCGTGCAGGCAGGTGACCTTGCAGCCGAGTGCCCGGACGAACGCCATGTCGTGCTCGACGACGACGACCGCATGGTCGCGGGCGATACGGGTGAGCAGATGCGCCGTCGCCTCGGTCTCGGCGTCGGTCATGCCGGCAACGGGCTCGTCGACCAGCAGCAGCTTGGGATCCTGGGCCAGCAGCATGCCGATCTCCAGCCACTGCTTCTGGCCGTGCGACAGGTCGGCGGCGAGGCGGTGGCGGTGCTCGATCAAGCCGATGGTTTCCAGCACGTGGTCGCGTTCGTCCGGCGTCACCCGGTTGCGCCAGCCGAACAGCGACGAGAAGGCGCTGCGCGGCCCCTTCATGGCCAGCAGGATGTTGTCGTCTACGGTGTGGCTCTCGAACACGGTCGGTTTCTGGAACTTGCGGCCGATGCCGAGTTCGGCGATCGCCGCCTCGTCCATGGCGGTCAGGTCGATGCGGCCGTCGAACAGCACGTCGCCCTCGTCGGGGCGCGTCTTGCCGGTGATGACATCCATCATGGTCGTCTTGCCGGCGCCGTTGGGGCCGATGATGGCGCGCATCTCGCCAGGCCCGATCACCAGCGACAGGCTGTTGAGTGCGCGGAAGCCGTCGAAGGACACGCCGACGCCGTCGAGATAGAGCAGGGTGTGGGTGAGATCGGTCTCGGTCATCGGCTCACTCCGCAGCCGCCGGGCGACTCTCGGGCGCCGAAGCGCGGGAGTCGGCGCGGCGGCGGCTCCACTCGGACAAAGTGCCGATGATCCCCTTGGGCAGGAACAGGGTGACGAGGATGAACAGCGCGCCGAGGCCAAACAGCCAGAACTCCGGCAGGGCGCCGGTAAGCCAGGTCTTGGCGAAGTTGACCAGCACGGCGCCCAGCGCCGCGCCCACCAGCGTGCCGCGGCCGCCGACCGCCACCCAGATCACCGCCTCGATCGAGTTGGCCGGGGCGAATTCCGACGGGTTGATGATGCCGACCTGCGGCACGTAGAGCGCGCCGGCGACACCCGCCATGCAGGCGGAGACGACGAAGGCCAGAAGCTTGAAGCGCTCGACCCGGTAGCCGAGGAAGCGGGTGCGCGATTCGGCATCGCGGATCGCCACCAGTACCTTGCCGTAGGAGGACGTCACCATGGCGCGGGCAACCAGGTAGCCGGCCGCCAGCATCGCCACCGTGATGCAGAACAGGGCGACGCGGGTCGTTTGCGCCTGGATGTTGAAGCCGAGGATTTCCTTGAAGTCGGTCAGGCCGTTGTTGCCACCAAAGCCCATGTCGTTGCGGAAGAAGGCCAGCATCATCGCGTAGGTCATCGCCTGCGTGATGATCGACAAATAAACGCCGGTGACGCGAGAGCGGAACGCAAACCAGCCGAACACGAAGGCGAGCAGGCCCGGCACGACCAGCACCATCAGCATGGCGTAGGGGAAGAAGCCGAAACCCCACCAGGTGATGGGCAGCTCTTTCCAGTTCAGGAACACCATGAAGTCGGGCAGGAGCGGGTTGCCGTAGACACCGCGCGAGCCGATCTGACGCATCAGGTACAGGCCCATGGCGTAGCCGCCCAGCGCGAAGAAGGCACCGTGGCCGAGCGAGAGAATGCCGCAGTAGCCCCAGACCAGGTCCAGCGCGATGGCGAGCAGGGCGTAGCAGAGGTATTTGCCGAACAGCGACACCAGATAGGTTGGCATGTGGAACGGCGACCCGGGCGGAACCACCAGGTTGAGCACCGGGACGGCGACGATGGCGAGCGCCAGCACCGCCAGGAAGATCCGGCCGCGGAGGTCGAGGCCGGCGATCAGGCGGGCGGTCATCATGATTCCACCGCCCGGCCCTTGAGGGCGAAGAGACCGCGCGGGCGCTTCTGGATGAACAGGATGATGAACACCAGCAGCAGGATCTTGCCCAGCACGGCGCCCGCATAGGGCTCGAGAAACTTGTTGGCGACCCCCAGCGTCATGGCGGCAACCAGAGTGCCCCACAGATTGCCGACCCCGCCGAACACCACCACCATGAAGCTGTCGACGATGTAGCTCTGGCCGAGATTGGGCGAGACATTGTCGATCTGCGACAGAGCGACACCGGCGATGCCGGCGATGCCGGAACCGAGCGCGAAGGTGAGCGAGTCGATCCACGGGGTCCTGATCCCCATTGCGGAGGCCATGCGTCGGTTCTGCGTCACCGCCCGCATCTTCAGGCCGAACGAGGTCATGTTCAGCACGACCCAGAGGGCAGCGAACACCCCCAGGGCGAAGACGACGATCCACAGGCGACCATAGGTGATGGTCAGGCCGAAGAAATCGAACGCGCCGGACATGAAGGACGGCGCGCCGACCTC
>JBMOJG010000264.1:0-5296 GCA_049316925.1 Alsobacter sp.
CGCGCCGCCAGCATGAAGTGGCTGTCGAGCCCGTCGAACCGGATGCCGCCGGCGGTGGAAATCGCCCGCTCGATCGGCCGTGGCGCATCAAGCCGCAGCCGTAGCGCCTTGATGCGCGCCGCAAGCTTCGTCGCCGAGGCCGGCAACGGTGCCGGCTCCCGGATCAGCGCCGCCGCGAGCGGCGACAGGTTGAGGGCCTTGCGCAGGATGTTGGCCGTACTCTGGCCAGGCCGCGGAACGGCCAGGCGCTCCGCGATCTGAGCGAGGGAAAGATCCGGCTTCAGATCGATCACCAGCGTCGCGAAGCCCTCGCGCGTGATCGCATCGCGCAGCGGCCCGGACAGCGCATAGATCGCCCCACCTTCCAGTCCCTCCGCAGTGACGATGGCCTCGCCACGGATTTGTAGCGGTCCGACGCTGAACACCGCCGATTTGAGCGGCGTGCCGGCAAAGCGTGTCCGCAGGTGTTCCGACCAGGCGATCTCGAACCCGCAATTGGCTGGCTGCAGCGGTGCAACAGGCACGCCCTCCGCCGCGATCATTGTCGTCCAGCCGCCGTCCGAGCCAAGCCGCGGCCATGAGCCGCCGCCAAGCGCCAGCAAGGTCGCGTCCGGGATGACGGTTTGCAGCCCCTCCGGCGTCTCGAACTTCAGCGCTCCGGCCGGCCCGAACCCCGCCAGACGGTGGCGGGGAACGAAGCTCACTCCCAGCCCGTCGAGCCGCCGCAGCCACGCCCGCAGCAGCGGCGACGCCTTCATCGCCCGCGGGAAGACCCGTCCGCTCGACCCCACGAAGGTGTGTTGTCCGAGCGCATCGGCCCAGTCCCGCATGGCTTCCGGCGAAAATGCCGCGATGGCCGGCGCCAGCGCGGCCTCGGTGGCGCCATAGCGCGCCATGAAACCCGGCAGCGGCTCGGAATGGGTCAGGTTCAGCCCACCACGACCGGCCAGCAGGAACTTGCGCGCCGGCGCCGGCATTCGGTCATAGAGGGTGACGTCGGCCTGCACGGCCAGGACTTCGGCCGCGGCCAGGCCGGCGGGGCCGGCGCCGACAATGGCGACGCGGGGTCGGGAGACCAAAGGCGATGAGGTCATCCGCCCCGACTAGCCGGTCGGCGCGACGACAGCAAGGCCGGGGCATCTCGGCAAGGCTCCGAGCTTGGGCCGGGCTTGGGCAATGCTCCTGCCTCAAACTGTCGCCCTGCCTTGAAACTGCCGTGCCGGTGAGCCAGTTCCATGCCTCGGAGAGCCATGATGATCCGCCTGATGTTTCCTGACGGCCGCGGTGGCCTGCGGGCCGCGACAGTTCCTACTTGGGCGGTCTGGCTGGGCGCGGCCGGTGCGCTGGCGCTCGGCCTGCTGGTCTTCACCATCGGCCTCGGCCTGCTCCTGCTGCTGACGCCGGTGGCGCTGGTGGGCGGCCTCATCGCCCGCTGGCGCATCAAGCGCGCGTTCCGCGACGCCCAGGCCATGCGCCAGACCCGGCCGCCGGCCGGCGGCCAGGGCGGTGTGATCGAGGGCGAATACAGGGTCATAGACGCGCCGCCGCCTCGCCCCTGAGGCGATCGCCAGCGCGGCCGTTGACCCGGACGGGCGAAGACGCCAGTTTGGTCCCATGTTGTTGACCTTTTTCACCAACCTGCGCCAGGCCAAGGTGCCGGTGACGTTGCGCGAATATCTGATGCTGCTCCAGGCACTGGACGCGGACCTCGCCGACCGTTCGGTCGAGCAGTTCTATTATTTGTCGCGCGCCTGCCTGGTTAAGGACGAGCGCAACCTCGACAAGTTCGACCGCGCCTTTTCCAGCACCTTCAAGGGCGTCACCAGCATCACCGATCCGCTCGAGGGCGTCGCCCTGCCCGAGGAGTGGCTCCGCAAGCTCGCCGAGAAGTTCCTCACCGACGAGGAAAAGGCCCAGCTCGAGGCGATGGGCTGGGACAAGCTCTGGGAGACGTTGCAGGAACGGCTCAAGGAGCAGAAGGGCCGCCACCAGGGCGGATCCAAGTGGATCGGCACGGCAGGCACCTCGCCTTATGGCGCCTACGGCTACAACCCCGAGGGCATCCGCATCGGCCAGGATGGCAACCGCAACTTCAGGGCGGTAAAGGTCTGGGACAAGCGCGAGTTCAAGGATCTCGACGATACCGTCGAGCTGGGCACCCGCAACATCAAGATCGCGCTGCGCCGCCTGCGCCGCTTCGCCCGCACGGGCGCCGCCGAGGAGCTCGACCTCGACGCCACCATCCGCGAGACGGCCCAGCACGGCTATCTCGACGTGCAGCTGCGCCCCGAGCGCCGCAACGCTGTGAAAGTCCTGCTGTTCTTCGACATTGGCGGCTCGATGGACTGGCATGTCGGCCAGGTCGAGGAGCTGTTCTCGGCGGCCAAGGCCGAGTTCAAGCACATGGACTATTTCTACTTCCACAATTGCGTCTACGAGGATTTGTGGAAGAACAACCGCCGCCGTCGCGAGGAAAAAACGCCTACCTTGGACGTCATCCGCACCTATCCGAACGACTATCGTGCCGTGTTCGTCGGCGATGCCTCGATGAGCCCCTACGAGATCGCCCAGCCGGGCGGTTCGGTCGAGCACTGGAATGAGGAGGCGGGCCATGTCTGGCTGCGCCGGATCCTCGATCATTTCCCGCGCTCGGTCTGGCTCAACCCGGTGAAGCAGTCCCAGTGGGGCTACACCCACTCCGTGCAGATGATCCACGAGCTGATGGGCGGCCGCATGTTTCCGCTGACGCTGGACGGGCTCGACGGTGCCATGCGGACGCTGACGCGCTGAGGCCGGCTTGCCGGCGGCCGGCCTTCAGGCCATGACTGCGTCGCCATGAATGCTGCACCATGACCGACGCCACCGCCTACAGCTACCGGCCCCGGCCGACCGGACCGGAGATGGCGCTTCGACTCGATCCGGACGCCCTGCAGGTCACCTCCGCACGCGGCGTCGAGCGCGTCCCTTACGACAAGATTGTCGCCATCCGGCTGGCCGTCACGCCCAGCAACTGGAGCCCGCATGTTTACCTGGCCAAACTTCACCTTGCCGACGGGCGTGCGCTGAAACTCTCGAACCTGTCCTGGCGCGGACTGGTGGCGACCGAGCGTCTTGACGCACCCTATTCGGCGTTCGTCGCCGAGCTGCTGCGCCGCGCGTCCGACGCCAACCCGACCCTGTCGTGCCGGGCGGGAACGCCGAGGCCGTTCTGGCTGATCTCGATTGCGATTGGGGCCGCGCTGGGAGTGGCGTTTTTGTCGCTCCTGCCGATCGCAGCCCGCCAGGGCGGCTGAACCGCGGCATTGCTTGTCGGGATGCTGGCGATCCCGATGGCATGGGTCGTCCGCGCCCATGTCTGGAGCAACCGCCCGCGGGGGTTCAGTCCGGATGCGCCGCCCGGCGACGTGCTGCCGCCAGGTGCGCGCTGAGGGTCAGGCTTTGGCCTTCGGCGTGCGCACCACCAGCACCGAGCATTCGGCGTGGCGGACGATCGTCGAGGCGTTGGAGCCGAGCAGATAGCTGGCCATGCCGGGACGGTGAGATCCCACGACGATCAGGTCGGCATGGATCTGCTTCGCCTCGGCCAGCACCTCGTTGTAGACCGAACCCATGCGGATGGCCGTCTTGACCGTTCCGGCCGGGCGCTTCAGCCCCGCCGCGACTGCGGCGATCTTCTTTTCGCAATCGCCCTGCTGCTCCTCGTCGAAAGAGGGCGGGACGTATTCCATGAAGGTGACCGGCAGGATTGAGCGGACGTAGACGAGGCCGATCGTCGCGCCGGTGAGATCGGCCATCGCCACGGCCTTGTCGAGCGCGGGCTGGGAGATCTCGATCTCAGAGAGGTCAACGGGGACAAGGATGGACGCGTACATGGGGGACTCCTTCTGCAGGTGGGCGCCATCCTAGACAGGTGTTGGGCTGCCGTCATTGAGGCAGGTCAATCCGGCGGCGGGCTCCGTCCCGGGACCAGCGCGCAACCCTGCCCTGCGGTTGACCCCGTTGGATGCGAAAGGCACGGTGCTGGCGCGCAAGGACATGACCTGATGCATCCCTCGAGGACCACGCTGGCGTGGCTCACCCCCGCCGCGTTCCTGATGATCGCCACGGCCACCAACCAGCTGTCCTTCGCCAGCTGGCAGACGCTGATCAACAACTTCGCCGTGCAGAGCTTTGGCGCGACCGGCAAGGAAATCGGCATCCAGCAGTCGATCCGGGAAATTCCCGGGCTGATGGCCTTCACCGCCGTGTATCTCCTGTTCTTCATGCGCGAGCAGACGCTGGCGATCGTGTCCCTGGCGATCCTCGGGGTCGGCATTGCTGCAACCGGCTTTTTCCCGACCGTCATGGGCTTCTACCTGACGACGCTCGTGATGTCGGTCGGGTTCCACTACTACGAGACGATGAACCAGTCGCTGGCGCTTCAGTGGTTCGATCGCGCCGAGGCGCCGCGCGTTCTGGGCCGCATCCTGTCTGCCGCCGCCATTGCCCAGATCGTCGCCTTCGGGCTGATTTTCGTCTTCGCCAGACTATTGCACGTCTCGTTCGAGACGATGTTCCTCGGCTTTGGCATGGTCGGCATTGCCGCCGCGATCGTTCTGGGGCTCGCCTTCCCACGCTTTCCGCAGAAGGTCGTGCAGAACCGTGGCATCGTGCTGCGCAAGCGCTACTGGCTCTACTACCTCATCAACTTCATGGCCGGGGCACGCCGGCAGATTTTCATCGTCTTTGCCGCCTTCATGATGGTCGAGACGTTCGGCTACCGGGTGGACCAGATCGCCCTGCTGTTCCTCGTCAACGCCGTGTTCAACATGGTGATGGCGCCGCGCATCGGCGCCTTCATCATCCGGTTTGGCGAGCGCCGCGCGATCCTGTTCGAGAACCTCGCGCTGCTGGGCGTCTTTCTCTCCTATTCGGTGGTGACCGACCCTTGGATCGCCGCCGGGCTTTACGTCGTCGACAACGCCTTCTTCTCTTTGGCCATCGCCCACAAGACCTATTTCCAGAAGATCGCCGACCCGGCCGACATTGCGCCGACCGCAGGCGTCGCCTTCACCATCAACCACATCGCCGCGGTGTTCATCCCGGTGCTGCTCGGCCTCGTTTGGGTGCGCAACCCCTCTGCCGTGTTCCTGATCGGGGCGAGCTTTGCCGCCATTTCCCTGCTGCTGTCGCTGCTCGTGCCGCGCGAGCCCGGGCACGGAAACGAGACCACACTGTCGCGCCAGCCGCCTGAACTGCCCGTGGACAGCGCCGCCCGCGCTTCCTAGTCTTCGTGCAGGGCTCACCAGAAGCCCGC
>JBMOJG010000265.1:0-5284 GCA_049316925.1 Alsobacter sp.
GACTGGAGCGGGCGATGGGAATCGAACCCACGACATACAGCTTGGGAAGCTGTCGTTCTACCACTGAACTACGCCCGCGTGGCTGCAGTCATAGCGCCAAACCGGGGCGGTTCGCAACGGGCCGGCGCGGCTCAGCCGGCGCGGAAATGCTTGGACGGCTTGAGGCCCTGGGCCTGGTAGTTGGAGCCCAACCCGGCGCCATAGAGCCGCGATGGGCGCTCCGCCATGCGCTCATAGACGAGACGGCCGACCGTCTGCCCGTCCTCCAGGATGAAGGGCATGTCGCGTGAGCGCACCTCGAGCACGGCGCGGCTGCCGGAGCCGCCGGCACCGGCATGGCCAAAGCCAGGGTCGAAGAAACCGGCGTAGTGGACGCGGAACTCGCCGACGAGCGGATCGAACGGCGTCATCTCGGCGGCGTAGTCCGGCGGGACGTGCACGGCCTCCTTCGACGCCAGGATGTAGAACTGGCCCGGGTCGAGGATCAGCGCCCGGCCGGCGCGCAGGACGAGCGGATCCCAGTATTCGGCGACATCGCAGGCGCCGATGGCGTCGACATCGACGAGCCCGGTGTGGCGCTTGGCGCGGTAGCCGACGAGTCCGTGCTCGCCGAAACCCTCGAGGTCGACGCTGACGGCAACGCCGGACTGGATCGACGGCTCCGACAGGGTCACCAGCGTCTCGGCCTCGTGCAGCGCCGACAGTTCGGCGTCGTCGAGCCGCACCGCGCCGGTGCGGAAGCGCAGCTGCGACAGGCGCGAGCCGGTGCGCACCAGCACCGGGAAGGTGCGGGGCGAGATTTCCAGATAGAGCGGGCCGCGATAGCCGGCCGGGACCGCATCGAACTCGCGCGCCCTGTCGGCGATGACGCGGGTGAAGACGTCGAGCCGGCCGGTGGAGCTCTTCGGGTTGGCGGCGGCGGCCAGGCCCTCGGGCAGGTCGAGGCTTTCCAGCAGCTCGGCGATATAGACCGCGCCGGTTTCCAGCACGGCGCCGGCCGACAGGTCAATCTCATGCAGCGCCAGGCTGCCGATGCGATCCGCGATGCCGGTGTCACGGCCGGGCAGGAAGCTGGCGCGCACGCGGAACACGCGGCGGCCGAGGCGCAGGTCGAGACTGGCCGGCTGGACCTGCCCTTCGGCAAGCGGCGCACCGAGATGGACGTGGCCGGCCGCGATCAGGGCCTCGATGGTCTGGGCAGGCTGGATGCCGGGGCCGAACTGCAAGGGCGCGATCCTCTCGGGACGGTCCCCCTTCCTAGCTGCGACGGACGCGCGCGCCAAGCCCGCCGCTTCGCCCGAACCACGCTCATCCCGCCTGAACATTGACGGCGCCGGCTGCGCCGCATAGGACGCGCAGGGCGCGCAGCACAAGGCTGCGCCGACACGGAGCTGCCACATGTACCGTGCCGTCACCCAAGAGATCCAGGTCACGGTAACGAGCGCCTATATCGAGGAGCAGTCGCAGCCGGAGAAGGGCCGTTTTTTCTGGTCCTACACCGTCGAGATCGTCAATCACGGCGATGAGCCGGTGACGCTTCGGGCCCGCTACTGGCACATCCGCGACGCATCGGGACGGGTGCAGGAGGTGCGCGGCGAGGGCGTGATCGGCAAGCAGCCGCGGATCGCGCCGGGCGACCGGTTCCAGTACACGAGCGGTTGCCCGCTTGAAACGCCGCAGGGGATCATGTCGGGCCGCTACACCGTGGAGACCATCGACGGGCGGGTCTTTGACGTGGCCATCCCGGCCTTCTCGCTGGACAGCCCGCACACGCCCAGGGTCGTTCACTGAGACGCAGGGTCGCGGCAATCGCTGTCGCAGACTTCGCACGCGGCTGCGATATGATACCGGCATGAGCATGGTTCCATACCCCGACGATACGCCGCTCGGCATCCTCGCCAGGCTGGTCTCCTTCAATACCGAAAGCAGCCTCAGCAACCTCGAGCTCGTTGCGTATGTGGAGGACTATCTCGTCCGCCACGGGGTTGGCTTCGTGCGCGTGCCCAACGCCGCCGGGACCAAGGCGGCGATCTTCGCCACCATCGGGCCGACCGACCGCGGCGGCGTCGTGCTGTCAGGGCATACCGACGTGGTGCCGGTTGTGGGCCAGGCCTGGACGGGCGATCCCTTTCGGCTGCGGATTGCCGACGGCCGGGCCTACGGGCGCGGGGCCGTCGACATGAAGGGCTTTGCGGCGATCGCGCTGTCCATGGTCGACGAGATGAAGGCCGCGGCGCTGTCGACGCCCATCCACATCATGCTGAGCTATGACGAGGAGACGACCTGCGGCGGCGTCCTCGACACCATCGCGCGGATGGGCGTGGACCTGCCGCGGCCGACCTGCGTCATTGTCGGCGAGCCGACAGAGCTGCAGGTGGCCGACGCCCACAAGAGCGTCGTCACCTTCGACACAACGGTGCACGGCCACGAGTGCCACTCCTCCAAGCCACTGCTCGGGGCCAACGCCGTGTTCGGCGCCGCGGCGCTGGTGGCGGAGCTGGACCGGATGGCCGACGTGCTGCAGGAGCGCGGCGACCCGACGGGGCGCTTCGACCCGCCCTACGCCACCGTGCATGTGGGCACACTGTCAGGCGGAACCGCCCGCAACATCGTGCCCAAGCTGGCGTCGTTCCACTGGGAGGTGCGCGGCGTGCCGGGCACTGACGAGCAGGCCGTCGCGGCGGGCCTGCAGGATTTCGCCGAGCGAGTCGTGCTGCCGCGGATGCGGCGCGGCGGCCAGCCGGCCTCTGTGGTGACGCGCCTCGAGGTCGACGTGCCGCGGCTGGAGCCCGATCCGGGATCGGTCGCCGAGACGCTGGCGCTGCGGCTCGCCGGGCGCAACGGGACAATCACCGTGCCGTACGGCACCGAGGCGGGCCAGTTCCAGCGCGCCGGACTGCCGACCGTGGTGTGCGGACCGGGCTCGATCAACCAGGCGCACCAGCCTGACGAATGGATTGCGCTCGACGAGATCGAGCGCGGCGTCGGCTTCATGCGGCGGCTGATCGCCACCTGCAGCGCCTGACCGGCGGGATCAGGGCTCGCCGGCTGCCGCCTCCCCCAGGCCGATCTCACCCGGCTCGACCTGGTAGTGCGTCGAGCAGAACTCGCAGGTGATGCCGATGCGGCCGTCATCGCCCACCATGGCGTGGCGCTCCTCATCGGTGAAGCGGACCAGCATGGCCAGAATTCGCTCACGCGAGCAGCGGCAGCGCTCGACGACCGGCTGGGCGTCGAAGACGCGGACGCCGCGCTCGTGGAACAGGCGAAACAGCAGCCGCTCGCTGGTCAACGTCGGATCCAGCAGTTCGTGGTCCTCGGTGGTGTCGGCGAGCGAACGGGCCTCGACCCACGCGTCGTCCTCGGTTGGCTCGTGCGCGGGCTCGGCGCCCGGCGGTGCGTCACCGGGCGGCAGGTCGCCACGGGGCAGCCGGTCGGACGCCGCCGGGAGAAACTGCAGCAGCAGGCCGCCGGCGCGCCAGGCATCGATGCCGCCGCCGACCACCATGCCGACCGCCAGCCGGATGCGGGTGGGGATCTGCTCGGACTGGGCGAAATATTCGTGCGCCGCCGCCTCCATCGACTGGCCGACGAGCGGCACGATGCCCTGGTAGCGGTTCATGTCGGCGCCCTGGTCGATGGTCAGAGCCAGGTGGCCCTTGCCGAGCAGCGCGGCGGGGGCCGGGTCGGCCCCCAGCGCGGCGAGGCGCTCGGCATCGAAGCGCGCATAGGCGCGGACCCGGTCCGGTGCCTCGAAATCGACGACCAGCATGTCGACCGCGCCGTCGCTGCGGGTCTGCAGCTGGAACCGCCCCTGGAACTTCAGGGACGTGCCGAGCAGCACCGCCAGCGCCACTGTCTCGCCGAGCAGGCGGGACACCGGGACCGGATAGGCGTGGCGGGACAGGATCGCGTCCAGCATCGGGCCGAGGCGCACGACGCGGCCGCGGGCGTCGAGCGCATCGACCGCAAACGGCACCACCCGGTCGTCGCGTTCCGGATGGAGGTCCGGTGTCATGGACCGAGGGTCCCGAGGCACCAAGCGAGCACGCCCTTTTGCGCGTGCAGGCGGTTCTCGGCCTCGTCGAACACCACGGACTGGGGCCCGTCCATGACCTCGTCGGTCACCTCCTCGCCGCGGTGGGCCGGCAGGCAATGCATGAACAGCGCGCGCGGATCGGCAGCACGCATCAGCTTGCCGTTGACCTGATAGGGCATCAGCAGATTGTGGCGGCGCCCCGCATCCTCGTCGCCCATCGACACCCAGCAGTCGGTGACGACGCAGTCGGCCCCCTCGACGGCATCGAAGGGATCGTCCATGGCCGACACCCGGGCCCCGGCGCGTCGCGCCCAGGCCAGCATGTCGGCCGGCAGAGCGAATTCCTCCGGCGCGGCGATGCGCAACCGGAAGTCGAAGCGCGAGGCAGCATGCACCCACGACGCCAGCACGTTGTTGCTGGCGCCCACCCAGGCGACCGTGTGTCCCTTGATCGGCCCGCGGTGCTCCTCGTAGGTCATCACATCGGCCATCACCTGGCAGGGGTGGCTGGCCTTGGTCAGACCATTGATGACCGGAACGGTGGCGTGCTCGGCGAGCTCCCGCACCGCGGCGGCGTCGAGCATGCGGATCATGATCGCGTCGACATAGCGCGACAGAACGCGCGCCGTGTCGCCGATGGTCTCGCCGCGGCCGAGTTGCATCTCGGCCCCCGTGAGCATGATCGTCTCGCCGCCCAGCTCGCGCATGCCGACATCGAAGGAGACGCGGGTGCGGGTGGACGGCTTGTCGAAGATCATCGCCAGGACCTTGCCGGCGAGCGGCCGGTCGGCCGCAGCCCGGCCCTTGACGCGGGCGCGCTTGAGCGTTTCCGCGGCGCCGAGAATGCGGCGCAGCTCGTCGGCAGAGAACTGGTCGAGATCGAGGAAATGCCGGACGGGGGCGGTCACTCCGCCGCCCCCCTCTCCTGTGTCACCTCCAGCGCCAAGCAGGCGGCGTCGAGCCGCGCGAACGCCTCGGCAACCTCGGACTCGCCGATGATCAGCGGCGGCAGCAGGCGCAGGACATTGTCGCCGGCGGGCACCGTGAGCAGGTGCTCGGCCCGCGCCGCGGCCGCCAGATCGGTGTTGGGTACACGGCACTTGAGGCCGAGCAGCAGGCCCTCGCCGCGCACGTCCTCGATGATGCCGGGATGACGGTCCTTAAGCTCCGCGAGGCGCTGCTTGAGGACCAGGCTGATGCGCTCGACATGGTCGAGGAAGCCCGGCGCCAGCACCACGTCGAGCA
>JBMOJG010000266.1:0-5230 GCA_049316925.1 Alsobacter sp.
GGCCGGGCAGGCGCAGGACTTCGTCCCGCGCCGTGTTCGCTTTGACTGCGCCGACAGAGGTCGTGCAGGTCTGGCGTGAGGCCTTCAGCTGCACGGCTCGAGCTGGCGGCCGCAGACGCGGTCGACCCAGCCGATGCCGAATTCAGTATCGACCTCCACCCAGGCGCCGCGGCAACCGAGCAGGCGCCGGACGGCGACGCCGTCTGGTGTCAGCGGAAATCCGCCCCGCCGTCCGGACAGGCTGGCGCGCACCGGCGCGTCGGCCCGTGGGGCCGTGCGCAGCGACTTGCCGGCGAGCGTCGCCTTGATGGTCGGCACCGGCACCCAGCCGTCACCGCGATAGGCAGGCGCAGACGCCGCTCCGCCGCCCGGTTTTGATTCGCCCGGGAACCAGGCGCTGTCGATGCGGAACCAGCCGTCGCGGAAGCCGACCACCCGGACAACGACGGCGATCTCGTCGACACCGACCACCCGCGGTGGCGGCAGGCGGTTGTAGGACGGCGCATCCGTGCGCGGCTCGGTGCGCACCGGCAGGCCAGCCGGATCGGGATCGACCGAGAACCCCTCGAACAGGCACGATACGGTGTTGCCGGTCCGGAACCGGTCCACCGCCGGCTCGGCCCGCGCTGCCCCGGTGAGGAGAGCCACGCCCATCGCCGCCATGGCGGCGCTGCCGGCCTGTGGCCACAAGCGCCGCGCCGTGTCCTGTCGAGTGGTCATGCGTGCGCCCCCGCGGTCCGTCGAACGGAGGGTGGCGCATTTCGAGGCGATCGTGCAATGGTCGCGTGACGCCTTCGCAGTCGCGAGATCGCCATGTCCGACGTGTTTTCCTCCAGCTTCCCCCTGCCGACCAGCCCGCAATGGCGTGCGCTGGTCGATGGCGTGCTGAAGGGCAAGGACTTCGACAGGACGCTGGTCGGCCGCACCCATGACGGGCTGCGGATCGAGCCGCTCTACGCGAAAGCCGAGGACCGGCCGGCTGTCCTTGGCCGCGCGCCGGGCGCCGCCTGGCGGATCATGGCGCGTGTCGACCATCCCGATCCGGCCGCCGCCCGCGACCTCGCCCTCACCGATCTGGAGAACGGCGCCACCGGCCTGGCGCTCGTCTTCCAGGGATCGTCCAGCGCCCATGGGTATGGTCTCGCGGCGACGCCCGACGCCGTGCGGACGGCGCTCGACGGCGTCTATCTGGATGCCGGCGTCGACATCGTGCTCGAGGTGGGGCCGCGGGGACGTGACGCCGCGCAGGCCATCGTCGGCCTGGTGCGCGAGCGCGGGATCGATCCGGCCAGCACCCGCATCCGCTTCGGGCTCGACCCGCTCGGCGTGTTTGCCGCCAGGGGGCACATGGCGGCGCCGTGGGCCGATGTGGCGGACCGGGTTGCTGCGGCTGCGACAGATCTCGCCGGGCAGGGCTTTGCCGGCCCGCTGGTGGCGGCCGACGCGCGCCGCGTGCATGCGGCCGGCGGTTCCGAGGCGCAGGAGATCGCCTTCGCGCTGGCGGCGGGCCTTGCCTATCTGCGGGCGCTGGAGGCCGGCGGCTTTTCGCTTGAAGCGGCACGCGCGGCTATCGCCTTCAAGGTGGTGGCGGACGCCGACCAGTTCCTGACGACCGCCAAGCTGCGGGCGCTGCGGCGCGCCTGGGCGCGGGTCGAAGCCGCGTGCGGCCTTACGCCGGTCCCGGCCTTCGTCGAGGTCGAGACGGCGTGGCGGATGATGACGCAGCGTGACCCGTGGGTGAACCTGCTGCGCCAGACCGTGGCGGTGTTTGCGGCCGGGATCGGCGGGGCCGATGCGGTGACGGTGCTGCCCTTCACCCAGGCGATCGGCCTGCCGGATGCCTTCGCCCGGCGCATCGCACGCAACACCCAACTGGTGCTGCTGGAGGAGGCGCATCTGGCGAAGGTCGCCGATCCAGCCGCCGGATCCGGCGGGATCGAGGCGCTGACCGACGGGCTCGACCGCGAGGCCTGGGCGCTGCTGCAGGCCATCGAGGGGCGCGGCGGACTGGCCGGCGCGCTGGCCGACGGCTGGCTGCAGGCGCAGGTTGCGACCGTGCGGTCGGCCCGCGAGACCGCGGCGGCGCGGCGGCGCGACCCGATCACCGGCACCAGCGAATTTCCACACCTGGCCGAGGTGCCGGTGGCAGTGCTGCCTGTGACGCCGGTGCCCGTGGGATCGGGCGGCCACGATCCGGTGCGGATCACGCCATTGCCGGCGGTGCGGCTGGCGGTCCCGTTCGAGGCCCTGCGCGATGCCGCCGAGGCGCGGCCGCAGCGTCCCTCGATCTTCCTGGCGACGCTCGGCCCGCTGGCGGCCTTCTCGGCGCGGGCCGGCTTTGCGCGCAATTTCTACGAGGCGGGCGGCATCGCGGCGCCAGGCCATGACGGCTTTGCGCGCGCCGACGGCACAACCGACCTCGAAGCGCTGGCCGCCGCGTTCCGCGCCTCGGGCGCCCGGATCGCCTGCCTGTGCGGCAGCGACGAGGCCTACGCGGCGGAAGGTGTGGGCGCTGCGGCTGCCCTGAAGGCGGCCGGCGCGGGCCGGATCGAGATGGCGGGACGTCCCGGCGAGGGCGAGGCGGCCCTTCGGGCCGGCGGCATCGACACGTTCGTCTATGTCGGCATCGACGCGGTGGCGGCGCTGTCCGACACGCTGGCGACCGCCTGATGCGTTTTCGTGCCGGGCAACCCGGCGTATCATGGTCGCGTCGCGGTGTTGTTGCGACCAAGGCAGGGCCGCGGGCCGGTGCCCGGGCCGCCGTCTGCGAGGGTGAGCGATGAGCCGCATTCCTGATTTCAGCACTGTCGCGTTCGGCGACGTGGTCGTGCCGTCACCGACCGGCGGCGAGCCCTGGATGACGCCCGAGGGCATTCCGGTGAAGCCGGTCTACGGGCCGGCCGACCGGGACGGACTGGCCACGGTCGACAGCCTGCCGGGCCTGCCACCCTATCTGCGCGGGCCCTATCCGACCATGTATGTCAACCAGCCCTGGACCGTGCGGCAGTATGCGGGGTTCTCGACGGCGGAGGATTCCAACGCGTTCTACCGGCGCAATCTCGCCGCCGGGCAGAAGGGCCTGTCGGTGGCGTTCGATCTCGCCACCCACCGCGGCTATGACAGCGACCACCCGCGGGTGTCCGGCGATGTCGGCATGGCCGGCGTGGCGATCGACTCGATCTACGACATGCGCACCCTGTTTTCGGGCATCCCGCTCGACCAGATGAGCGTGTCGATGACCATGAACGGCGCCGTGCTGCCGGTGCTGGCGCTGTTCATCGTGGCCGCCGAGGAACAGGGCGTTCCGGCCGCCAAGCTGTCGGGGACCATCCAGAACGACATCCTCAAGGAGTTCATGGTCCGCAACACCTATATCTATCCACCGGCGCCCTCGATGCGGATCATCTCTGACATCTTTGCCTACACCTCGCAGAACATGCCGAAGTTCAACTCGATCTCGATCTCCGGCTATCACATGCAGGAGGCGGGGGCGACGCAGGACCTGGAGCTGGCCTATACGCTCGCCGACGGCGTCGAGTATCTGCGCGCCGGCATTGCGACGGGGCTCGATGTCGACCGCTTCGCGCCGCGGCTGAGCTTCTTCTGGGCCATCGGCATGAACTTCTTCATGGAGGTGGCGAAGCTGCGCGCCGCACGGCTGATCTGGGCCGAGCTGGTGAAGGGCTTCAACCCGACCTCCGACAAGTCGCTGCCGCTGCGCACCCATTCGCAGACCTCGGGCTGGTCGCTGACCGCCCAGGACGTGTTCAACAATGTGATGCGCACCCAGGTGGAGGCGATGGCCGCCACCCAGGGCCACACCCAGTCGCTGCACACCAACGCGTTGGACGAGGCGCTGGCGCTGCCGACGGACTTCTCCGCCCGCATCGCCCGCAACACCCAGCTGTTCCTGCAGCAGGAGAGCGGCACGACGCGGATCATCGACCCGTGGGGCGGCTCCTACTATGTCGAGCGGCTGACCGAGGAACTCGCCCAGAAGGCGTGGGGCCATATCCGCGAGGTCGAGGCGCTGGGCGGCATGGCCAAGGCGATCGAGGCCGGCATCCCCAAGCTGCGCATCGAGGAGGCCGCCGCCAAGACGCAGGCGCGCATCGACGGCGGCACCCAGTCGGTGATCGGGGTCAACCGTTTCAAGCCGACCGACGAGCGGCCGATCGACGTGCTCAAGGTGGACAACTCCTCCGTGCGGGCGCAGCAGCTCGACAAGCTGGCGCGGCTGCGCGCCGAGCGCGACCCCGGAGCGGTCGAGGCGGCACTCGAGGCGCTGTCGGCCGGGGCGAAGGGCAACGGCAACCTGCTGGCGCTGGCGATCGATGCGGCGGGCGCCAAGGCGACGGTCGGTGAGATCTCGCTGGCGCTGGAGCGCGTGTTCGGCCGCCACCGGGCCGAGATCCGGTCGATCTCGGGTGTCTACAAGCGGGAGGTCGGGACCATGTCGGACGCCGTCCAGCGCGTACAGGGCCTGGTGCAGGATTTCGAGGACGCAGACGGTCGTCGGCCGCGCATCCTGGTCGCCAAGATGGGCCAGGACGGGCATGACCGGGGCCAGAAGGTGATCGCCTCGGCGTTCGCCGATCTCGGCTTCGACGTCGACATCGGGCCGCTGTTCGCGACGCCCGACGAGGCAGCGCGGCAGGCGGTGGAGAACGACGTCCACATCGTCGGCGTCTCGTCGCTGGCGGCGGGCCACCTGACGCTGGTGCCCGAGCTGCGCGCCGCGCTCGAAGCGGCGGGCCGGCCCGACATCATGATCGTGGTCGGCGGCGTCATCCCGCAGCAGGACTTCGAGGCGCTGAAGGCGGCCGGCGCCAGCGCCATCTTCCCGCCCGGAACGGTCATCGCCGACGCGGCGGTCGACCTGCTGCGCGAGCTGTCGCGCCGGCTTGGCTACACGCCGCGGCAGGCCGCCGAGTAGTCTCAAGCAAACCGGACAGGATTGGCGCGCACTGCCGCCGCGTGCTGATCGCAACTCTTGTCGTCTTCGTGGTGCCGCTGCTGCTGCACGCGGTCTGGTACTCGTTCCAGGATCGTCCCTCCTCCTGGTCGCAGGCGAACTGGGGCAGCACCGGCCTGCTGCCGGCGCCGGCGGCCAGGCCGGAGGCGCTGGTGCACGTCTATGCGGGACGGGCCGGGCGCTGGCGCGGGATCTTCGCGCACCACACCTGGATCGTCGTCAAGGAGCGCGGTGCGGTGCGCTACAGCCGCTTCG
>JBMOJG010000267.1:0-5221 GCA_049316925.1 Alsobacter sp.
CGCTGAACACCGCCAACTGATCTGGCCCGGTCGCGGTCATCGCGATCGGATCGAGAGCGGCCCCGGGAAACCGGGGCCGTTTTTCGTTGTGCAATCGTGGCAGCGTAACCCAAGCGCAAGATGTCGCCTGCTAGGGTGGATCAGGTGAGCCGCGCCCTCAGTCGCGCGCCGGATGATGGATCGACGACCGTGACCCAGATCTTCATGCTGTCCCTGTTCCCGGCCCTGATGGCCTATGCGGCCTCCAGCGATCTGCTGTCGATGCGGATCTCGAACCGGGTGTCACTGATCCTTGTCGCCGGTTTCATCATCGCGGCCCTGGCACTGCGCATGCCGCTCGATGCCCTTGCCATGCATGTGGCGGCAGGCGCACTCGTCCTCGTCCTGTGTTTCGGCATGTTCGCTGCGGGATGGATCGGCGGCGGTGACGCCAAGCTGGCAGCGGCCACAGCGCTGTGGATCGGCTGGAGCGTTTTGCCCGACTATGGCATTGCCGCTTCCCTGTTCGGTGGCGCGCTGACACTCGCGATCCTGCAGATGCGCACCAATCCTCTGCCATATTTTGCGCACTGGCCCTGGTTGCTGCATCTCCACCACGAGAAGACCGGAATCCCGTACGGGATAGCGCTGGCGGCCGCGGGCCTAGCGGTCTATCCGGAATCAACGCTCTGGCAGCTTGCCGCCGCGATGTGATCGGCGCCCGCGGACGCTTTCGCTCCGCATCGCCGCGCTTATCAACGAAGATTTAACCATACCGTCCCCAATACTGGCGTCTGTAGAAGTCAGTGGTGCGTGGCACCGCTCGGACCCGGACAGGCGACCATGAATCCCGCTCGTCTTGCAATTCTCGGCATCGCTGTCGTGGCAGGTGGCATCGCGGCCTATCTGGCTGCGGGCTCCGGCGATGCGCCGGCCCCCGCGGCGCCGGTCGCCGTTGTGCCGCAAATGAAGACCGTCGAGATCCTTGTCGCCGGCACTGAAATACCGCTGGGTGGTCAGGTGACACCGCGCGAATTGCGCTGGCAGCAGTGGCCGGCCGAGGCCGCCAGCCAGCTGATGATCAGCAAGACCGACCAGCCGAATGCCTTGCAGGAGCTCAGCGGCGCCATCGCCCGCGTGCCGATGCTGGCAGGCGAGCCGGTGCGGCGCGAGAAGCTGATCAAGACCGACGGCGCCGGCGTGATGTCGGCCTTGCTTCCGGCAGGGCACCGCGCACTGGCGATCACCATCGACAATCGTGGTGCCAACACCGCCGGAAACTTCATCCTGCCCAATGATCGGGTCGATATCATCCGGGTGTTCCGCGATGACCAGGCCTCCAAGGCTACCGGCACCGATGTGGTGACGAGCGAGACCCTCCTGCGCAACGTCCGGGTGCTGGCGATCGGCCAGAACATCCAGGAGCGCAACGGCGAGAAGGTTGTCGTGGGCGAAACCGCGACGCTCGAACTCGATCCCAGGCAGGTCGAACTCATCGCCGTCGCCCAGCGGGCGGGCCAGCTGTCGCTGTCGCTGCGCAGCCTGCACGACGCATCGAAGACCGACGACGCGGTGGTCAAGCTCGAGGATGTTTCGCTGACGATCGTGCGCTACGGCGTGTCGCAGCGGTGAAGAAGGAACGGCGAAGCATGACCCGGATCCCCGATCCCCTGAGGCGCGTCGCGGCCCGCTCGCGTGGACCGCTCGTGGCGCTGTTTGCGGCGCTGGCGCTGGTTTCACCCGGCACAATGGCGCAGGGGCAGTCTTCCTCGAACCTCGACATCGCGGTCAGCGAGGGAGGTTCGCGCCGCATCGAACTTGGCATCGGCAAGTCCGTGATCATCGATCTGCCACGCGACGCCAAGGAGGTGTTCGTGGCCAACCCCAAGGTCGCCAACGCCATCGTGCGCTCGACCCGGAAGATCTTCATCATCGGCGCCGCCGACGGCCAGACCAACGTGGTCGTCATGGATGGCGAAGGCCGCCAGATCGCCAATCTCGACGTCAACATCGGGCGCGATCTGAACACGCTCCGCCGGACCCTGAAGGCAGCGATGCCGACCAGCGCGATCAACATCGTGCCGGTCGGCGACACGATCGTGCTGACCGGATCCGTGGCCTCGGCGGGCGACGCCCTCCAGGCTGTCGACATCTCGAAGGGTTTCGTCGGCGCCAGCCCGATCGCCGGCTCGGCTGTTGCCGGAACGGTGGTCAATTCGCTGACCATCCGCGGCCGCGACCAGGTGATGCTGAAGGTCACCATCGCCGAGATCCAGCGCACGATCCTCAAGCAGCTCGGCATCGACATGAGCGGCTCCTGGCAGATCGGCAATCTCGCCGGCACCGCGGTGATCAACAACCCGCTGACACTGCAGTCCCAGGCAATCACCAACACGCTGTTCAAGGGTGCGCTCAACGGCGCCAATGGCCCCAACTTCACGCTTCAGGCTGCCGAGCGCGTCGGCGCCATGCGCACGCTGGCCGAGCCGACCCTGACGGCCATCTCCGGCGAAACGGCAAAGTTCAATGCCGGTGGCCGCGTCCCCGTCCCCTCGGGCCAGAGCTGTGCGCCGGGCTTCGGCTGCGCCACGTCGATCACGTACGAGAAGATTGGCGTGGCCCTGAACTTCACCCCGATCGTCCTCTCCGAGGGGCGGATCAGCCTGCATGTCTCGACCGAGGTCGTCGACATCGACCGCGACAACACGCTGCGGTATGGCGACGGTCTTTCGGCCAACGCCCCGGCCTTCAAGACCCGCAACCTCGACACCACCGTCGAGCTGCCGTCCGGCGCCTCGCTGGTGTCGGCCGGCCTGATCCAGTCCCGCTCGGCCCAGGTCATCAACGGATTGCCCGGCCTGATGAACGTCCCGGTGCTGGGCGCGCTGTTCCGCTCGCGCGACTACCAGCGCCAGGAGTCGGAACTGCTGATCGTCGTCACCCCTTACATCGCCAAGCCGACTTCTCCCCAGAAGGTGGCGCTCCCGACCGACGGCTTCTCCGACGCGAGTGATCCGCAGGCGATCCTGCTTGGCCGGTTCAACCGCCTCTATGGCAGCAACGGTGCACCCGCGTCGGTCTACAAGGGCCGCGCCGGCTTCGTGATCGACTGAGGACCGCCGGATGAACACGATGGACACGACCCTCGACAGTGCGATGCCTGCCGCCCGACAGCGCCCGGTTGCCTCGCGCCGCCTCGCGCGCCCTCTCGCCATGATGCTGATCGCGGCGACCCTGCCGCTGGCAGCCTGCAAGCGCGACGCCGTGATCACAGGCACGATCTATCCCGACGATTACCGCCAGCGGCATCCGATCGCGCTCACCAATGAACCGGAGACGCTCGACGTCTTTGTCGGCCGCAACATGGCCGGGCTCGATGCGCGGCAGTTGAAGGACGTCAGGACCCTGGCACAGGACTTCCGCCAGACAGGCCGCGGACCCATCACGATGTATGTGCCAGGCGGCACGTCCACGCCTGCGGCGTCGCATCGCGGCGCGCAGGCTGTCCGATCCGCACTCGCTTCCGCGGGCGTCGGTGGTGCCTATGTGCGGACCGCCACCTACCAGGGCTCCGGCGACTCGCTCGCCTCGCCGGTTCGGCTCAGCTACGTGAAGCTTCAGGCCAAGGTCCAGTCCCAGTGCGGTGATTGGAGCCGCGATATCGGTGGCGTCGCGACGACGACCGACAGCTGGCAAAACAAGAATGAGCGCAACTTCGGCTGCGCCTACCAGAACATGATCGCCCAGCAGATTGACGACCCCATCGACCTGCAGCGGCCGCGCACCGAGGACCGCTCCGACGTGCAGCGTCGCATGAAGGTCTTTGATAGCGTCCGCAGCGGCGCCGATCCGGGCATCAACTGGAAGTCCGAGGGTGCCACAGTGAAGACTGGCAGCTGATCATGAACCAGATGACAAGCCCCGGCGGCGAACCGAGCGCTGCCAGTCACATTCCGCCGGTGCCGCGCATCGCCATACAGGCGTTCTGCGAAACCGCCGATGTCGCTCGCATCGTCGAGACCGCGACGGCTGACCGCCGCATGGACAAGGCTCACGTCAAGGTCCAGATGGGCGGCGCGCCGGCGGCGGCCGAGGTCTACCGGACGGCACCGACACCCAACGTGATCGTCCTGGAGTTCACGGCCGGCGACAGCAATGCGCTGCTGGGCGCCCTCGACGATCTGGCGGAATCCTGTGATCCCGGCACCAAGGTCGTCGTCATCGGCCACGTCAACGACGTGCTGCTCTACCGCGAACTGCTGCGCCGCGGTGTCAGCGAATACATGATAGCGCCGATCGATCCGCTCGGCTTGATCCGGTCCATCTCGGATCTGTATTCGTCCCCCGGCGCAGAGCCGGTCGGCCGCACCATCGCGGTCGTTGGCACCAAGGGTGGCGTCGGTGCCTCGACGATCTCCCACAATCTCGGCTGGGCCATCGCGCGGGGACTTTCGACCTCGACGGTCATCGCCGATCTCGATCTTCCGTTCGGGACGGCCGGGCTGGACTTCAACCAGGACCCGCCGCAAGGAATCGCGGAGGCGGTGTTCTCGCCCGAGCGTCTCGATGCGAACTTCATGGACAGGCTGCTGTCCAAATGCTCCGATCAGCTCAGCATCCTGGCGGCCCCCGCCACGCTCGACCGGCTCTACGATTTCTCCGAGACGAGCTTCGACTCGGTGGTCGACATCCTGCGGGCGGCGACGCCCTGCGTCATTCTCGACGTGCCGCACATGTGGACGGGCTGGAGCCGCAGGGTCCTCGTCGGGTCCGACGATATCGCCCTCGTCGCATCGCCCGACCTGGCCAATCTGCGCAACGCCAAGGTGATGATGGACGTGCTGCGCCAGTCCCGGCCCAACGACCGGCGGCCCAAGCTGATTATCAACATGGCCGGGATGTCGAAGCGGCCCGAGATCGCCCCAGCGGAGTTCGCGAAGGCGCTGGACTGCGAGGCGACGTCGGTCATTCCGTTCGATCCGCAACTGTTTGGTACAGCGGCGAACAATGGTCAGATGATCGCCGAGGTCCAGCCCAACGGAAAGATCGCCGAAAGCTTCCTGGATCTTGCCAGAGTGCTGATCGGCCGTGTCGAAGCCAAGAAGAGCAGCAGGTCGCTGCTGGCGCCGCTCCTGACACGACTGTCCCGAAAGGGCTGACGTTAGGGAGATCGCAACACCACGGCGACCATAAGGAACGAGCATGTTCGGCAGACGCTCACAGATCGGGATCACGGCTCCCG